>NZ_WKDB01000063.1:0-36021 GCF_021606215.1 Pseudomonas sp. PA-5-4B
GCCCCATCCAGTGCTGGATGAGCTGGCAAAGCTTGACCTGGACGGCTTGACGCCGCGTAAAGCGCTCGAAATGTTATATGCACTGCAAGTTCGGATATAACGCACAGGCTTGCAAGCTGGTAGACTCTCGCGCGGTTTGGGATGCTGCGGGTTATTAGCCTGGCCTGCAGACTATCGCTCCCGAACCTCGCGAGCCCTGCCACAAAGGGTTTCGCTGCCGCCGCCTGAGGAGAGAATTAGAAATGACCTTCGTCGTTACCGACAACTGCATCAAGTGCAAGTACACCGACTGCGTCGAAGTGTGTCCGGTGGACTGCTTCTACGAAGGCCCGAACTTCCTGGTTATCCACCCGGATGAGTGCATTGACTGCGCCCTGTGTGAACCAGAATGCCCGGCCGTCGCTATTTTCTCCGAGGACGAAGTCCCGGCAGAGATGCAGGAATTCATTCAGTTGAACGTCGAGTTGGCGGAAATCTGGCCGAACATCACTGAACGTAAAGATCCGATGCCTGACGCAGCGGAGTGGGATGGCAAGAAAGGTAAGATTGCAGACCTCGAGCGCTAAAAGCGCCGCCGCCCAATAAAAAAGGCCCCTTGCGGGCCTTTTTGCGTTTCTGAGTGGTCGTTTTCACTTTTCAGCAGGCAAAAAAAAGGGGCGGTATGACCCGCCCACATTTTTTCCCTAGTCCCTGTATTCCTTTTCATCATCCTGATGAATCGCATCCTGCGACGTTCCTTCAACCATCGTTCCTTGATGGCTGTGCCAATCCGTGGACACAGGGCTGATCTTAGAGAGTTCCGGGGGAAGTTCAACGGGATCCAAGTGATCGGCTGACAGACTTGAACGCTCATTCAAGTATAAATAATTGTTATTTTTCAGATGGATAGAAAATTCGTTCACCGTTTCGAGATGGACATGCCCGGTAAAAAAACCAAACACTTACGAAAAAGTAAGCAAATGCTTACACGCGCAATTGCGCAAACGCATGATTCGGAACCATTGACTGATCGGCAGGCATAAAAAAGCCCCGACAACGCCGAGGCTGTTTTCCTTCAGCAGGTTCAGTCGTCGCTGACGGTGATGGTCGGCATTGCCGGTGCTGCGGCTTCCTGCAGGACGATCCGCGCGCCCACGTGACGGGCCAGTTCCTGGTACACCATAGCGATCGGTCCATCGGGCTCTGCGGCCACGGTGGGCTTGCCGCCGTCGGCCTGCTCACGAATTTCCATCGCCAGCGGCAACGACGCCAGCAACTCAACCCCGTATTGGGTCGCCAACTTCTCACCGCCGCCTTCGCCAAACAAATGCTCGGCGTGGCCGCAGTTGGAGCAGATGTGTACCGCCATGTTTTCAACAACGCCCAGCACCGGGATGTTGACCTTGCGGAACATCTCCACGCCTTTTCTGGCATCCAGCAGCGCCAGGTCCTGGGGTGTGGTCACGATCACCGAACCGGCCACCGGCACCTTTTGCGCCAGGGTCAGCTGGATATCACCTGTGCCTGGCGGCATGTCGATCACCAGGTAATCCAGGTCGCCCCAGGCAGTCTGGGTGACCAGTTGCAGCAAGGCGCCGGAGACCATCGGCCCGCGCCAGACCATCGGCGTGTTGTCGTCAGTGAGGAAGGCCATGGACATGACCTCTACACCCAACGACTCGATCGGCACAAACCACTTCTGGTCCTTGACCTTGGGCCGCGTGCCTTCGGCAATGCCGAACATCACGCCCTGGCTCGGGCCGTAGATATCGGCGTCGAGGATGCCCACACGCGCACCTTCTCGGGCCAGCGCCAGCGCCAGGTTGGCGGCAGTGGTGGATTTACCCACACCGCCCTTGCCGGAGGCCACGGCGATGACATTCTTGACGTTGGCCAGGCCCGGAATCTGCGCCTGGGCCTTGTGCGCGGCAATCACGCACTGGATGTCGACCTTGGCCGAGCGCACGCCCTCCAAGCCTTCGATGGCCATTTGCAACATCTGTGCCCAGCCACTCTTGAACAAACCGGCGGCATAGCCCAGTTCCAACTGGACCGACACCTGGTCGCCCTGGACCTCGATGGCACGTACACAGCCGGCGCTGACCGGGTCCTGGTTCAAATAGGGGTCGGTGTACTGGCGAAGAACGGCTTCCACCGCTGCGCGATTGACGGCGCTCATGGGCTACTCCCGAAAAAAGACTGACTGAAACAGGCGGCTATCCTAACCGTTCCAGCCGCCCAGCGGCATGCTTTCGAGACCTGGGAAGATTCAGAAACAGCACCACGGGGTGAAATATATTTCCCGGCGCTTTATAGTGGCCGACCTCCGTTTCATCAAGTAGCCGAGCCCCATGTCCGAGCCACGCAAGATCCTCGTCACCAGCGCCCTGCCCTATGCCAATGGTTCCATCCATCTTGGCCATATGCTTGAGTACATCCAGACCGATATGTGGGTGCGCTTCCAGAAGCATCGCGGCAACCAATGCATTTATGTCTGCGCGGACGACGCCCACGGTTCGGCCATCATGTTGCGCGCCGAGAAGGAAGGCATCACCCCGGAACAACTGATCGCCAATGTGCAGGCTGAACACAGCGCCGACTTTGCCGAGTTCCTGGTCGATTTCGACAACTTCCACTCGACCCACTCCGAAGAAAACCGCGAGCTGTCGAGCCAGATCTACCTGCGCTTGAAGGAAGCCGGGCACATCGACCAGCGTTCGGTGACCCAGTATTTCGACCCGGAAAAGAAAATGTTCCTGGCCGACCGCTTCATCAAGGGCACCTGCCCTAAATGCGGCACCGAAGACCAGTACGGCGACAACTGCGAAAAATGTGGCGCGACCTATGCACCGACGGACTTGAAGAACCCGAAGTCGGCAATCTCCGGCGCCACCCCGGTGCTCAAGGATTCCCAGCACTTCTTCTTCAAGCTCCCGGATTTCCAGCAAATGCTGCAAACCTGGACCCGCAGCGGCACCTTGCAGGACGCCGTGGCCAACAAACTCTCCGAATGGCTCGACAGCGGCCTGCAGCAGTGGGACATCTCCCGCGATGCGCCGTACTTCGGCTTCGAGATCCCGGGCGAGCCGGGCAAGTACTTTTATGTGTGGCTGGACGCGCCGATTGGCTACATGGCCAGCTTCAAAAACCTCTGCGACCGCACGCCTGAGCTGGACTTCGACGCGTTCTGGGCCAAGGACTCCACCGCCGAGCTGTACCACTTCATCGGCAAGGACATCGTCAACTTCCACGCGCTGTTCTGGCCGGCCATGCTCGAAGGTTCGGGCTATCGCAAGCCGACCGGTATCGCCGTGCACGGCTACCTGACGGTCAATGGCCAGAAAATGTCCAAGTCCCGTGGCACCTTTATCAAGGCGCGCACCTACCTGGACCACCTGTCGCCGGAATACCTGCGCTACTACTACGCCGCCAAGCTGGGCCGTGGTGTCGACGACCTCGACCTGAACCTGGAAGACTTCGTGCAGAAGGTCAACTCGGACCTGGTCGGCAAAGTGGTCAACATCGCCAGCCGTTGCGCCGGTTTTATCCACAAGGGCAATGCCGGTTTACTGGTGGCTGAAAACGCCGCACCGGAACTGACCGAAGCCTTCCTGGCCGCCGCGCCAAGTATCGCCGACGCCTATGAAGCCCGTGACTTTGCCCGCGCCATGCGCGAGATCATGGGCCTGGCCGACCGCGCCAACGCCTGGATCGCCGACAAGGCACCGTGGTCGCTGAACAAGCAGGAAGGCAAGCAAGCTGAAGTCCAGGCTATCTGTGCCACGGGCGTCAACCTGTTCCGCCAATTGGTAATCTTCCTCAAGCCGGTGCTGCCATTGCTGGCCGCTGATGCCGAGGCGTTCCTCAACGTCGCGCCGCTGACCTGGAACGACCACGCCACCTTGCTCAGCAACCATCAGTTGAACGAGTTCAAGCCGTTGATGACGCGTATTGATCCGGTGAAAGTCCAGGCCATGACCGACGCTTCGAAAGAAGACCTGGTCGCCAGCCAGACCGACACCGGTTCGGCTGCGCCCGCCGGTAACGGTGAGCTGGCCAAGGATCCGATCTCGGCAGAAATCGACTTCGACGCCTTTGCCGCTGTAGACCTGCGCGTTGCGCTGATCGTCAAGGCCGAGGCCGTGGAGGGTGCCGACAAGCTGCTGCGCCTGACCCTGGACCTGGGTGGCGAGCAACGTAACGTGTTCTCCGGCATCAAGAGCGCCTACCCGGATCCTTCCAAGCTCGACGGTCGCTTGACCATGATGATCGCCAACCTCAAGCCACGCAAAATGAAGTTCGGTATCTCCGAAGGCATGGTGATGGCGGCTGGCCCTGGCGGCGAAGAGATCTACCTGTTGAGCCCTGACAGCGGTGCCAAACCGGGTCAACGTATCAAGTAAGCCGGCAAAGCCCGTCTGCGGTAAGCGGGCATCCCGTGGCAAACGGGCTGCCTGTGGCGAGCGGGCTTGCCCCGCGTTGGGCTGCGCAGCCGCCCCAATAAAGTCGCCGCATTTGGCCTGTTAAGCCGAGTGTATGTACCAAGGGCCGCTCCGCGCCGCAACGCGGGGCAAGCTCGCTCGCCACATAAAGCGCGCTCGCCACTAACTACAGGCCCTGTTTGTTCAACCGGCATACCAATGATCACCCCATGAACTTGATTCAACGTATCGACGCGCTGCTGCCGCAGACCCAATGCGGCAAATGCGGGCATCCGGGTTGCAAGCCTTACGCCGAGGGCATCGCCCAGGGCGAGGCGATCAACAAGTGCCCGCCCGGTGGGCAGGAAACCATTGCTGGCCTGGCCCACCTGTTGCGCGTGCCGGTGTTGGAACTGGACACCACTCGCGGCGAAGCCCCGGCCCAGGTCGCCTACATTCGCGAAGCCGAGTGCATCGGCTGCACCAAGTGCATCCAGGCGTGCCCGGTGGATGCGATTGTCGGCGCCGCCAAGTTGATGCACACCGTGATCATGGATGAGTGCACCGGCTGCGACCTGTGTGTTGCGCCCTGCCCTGTGGACTGCATTGAAATGCGCCCAGCGACCACTGTGCTGGCGATTGTCGGCGGCCTGGCAGCCAATGATCTGCAACACCAGGCGCGTACTCTCAAGCGCGACCGCGCGCGGCGGCGCTTTGAGCAACGCAATGCGCGGCTGCAACGCGAGGAAGCGCATAAACTCGCCGAGCGCCTGGCGCGGGCTAAACGTTTGGCCCCGCCGGTTGCCCCTGTGCAAGCCGATGACGCTCAGGCGGCCCGGGATACAGCGGTCAAGAAGGCCAAGATCACCGTTGCCATGAGTCGCGCCCAACTGCATAAATCACTCAAGGCATTTGGACATCCACCGACCTTTGAGCAGCAGTCGCAGTTGATCGTGCTGCAACAGCAGTTCGAAGCAGCGGAGCAGGCGCTGGCCGCACTGGAAGTACAGAGCACACCGACGCCAGTAACGGCACCGAGTAACAGCGCCGATCTCAAGCGCGCTAAAATCCAGCTGGCCATGCACCGCGCAGCATTGAAGAAAGCCCAGGATCTAAACGCCACCCCACAGCAACTGGCCGAGGCGCAAAGCAAAGTCGATGACGCACAACGCCAAGTGGATACTCATGACAGCGTTTAAACCCACGCTAAACCCTGCTGTGTGTATTACTACAATCGCGCTGATCGCCTGCAAGGAACCACCTGCCCCATGAACGCCGCAAAACGCCTGGAAATTTTCCGCAGGTTTCATGAAGACAATCCGGAACCCAAGACCGAGCTGGCCTACTCGTCGCCGTTCGAGTTGCTGATTGCGGTGATCCTGTCAGCACAATCCACGGACGTGGGCGTCAACAAGGCTACGGCCAAGCTGTACCCAGTGGCCAATACGCCAGCGGCCATTTATGCCTTGGGTGTGGAGGGTTTGTCGGAGTACATCAAGACGATCGGCCTGTACAACAGCAAGGCCAAGAATGTCATTGAGACCTGCCGCTTGTTGGTTGAGCTGCACGGCAGTGAAGTGCCACAAACCCGCGAAGCCCTGGAAGCCCTTCCCGGCGTAGGCCGCAAAACTGCGAACGTGGTACTCAATACCGCGTTCCGGCAACTGACCATGGCAGTGGACACGCATATTTTCCGCGTCAGCAACCGAACCGGCATCGCGCGTGGCAAAAATGTGGTCGAGGTAGAAAAGCAGTTGATGAAGTTTGTGCCCAAGCCCTATCTGCTCGACTCCCACCACTGGCTGATCCTTCACGGGCGCTATGTGTGCCAGGCCCGCAAGCCTCGCTGCGGGAGTTGCCGCATCGAAGACCTGTGCGAGTACAAGGACAAAACCTCGGACGATTGAGGGTTCATTGGTTTTCTCGATCAGTCGATTGAAAAAATCTTTTTTACCCGTTCGTGGATTATCGTTATAAGGAGCGCCAACGGCAGTCTTAGCCTGGAGTTAACCTTATGAGCACTGGCAAAGAACAACTGGATGTAGAAGACGATCTCGTTGATGTGGCGGAAGACGAAGGGGACGCCCCTGTGGCAGAGGTGGCCAAGACCAATTTGAGCAAACGCCGCACTATCGACAACCTGTTGGAAGAGCGACGCTTGCAAAAACAACTGGCCGATTACGACTTCGACCTTTGATCGATGCGCTGACGGCCGGAAGCCTCCCTGACGGAGGCTTTTTTTTTGCCGGGTTTTCGGGTTTTGGTGCAAAACCGCACCGCGTCTACACGAGGCCGTTGCGCTGGGCCAGCTCGATCAGGTCCACAAGGGAGCGTGCATTGAGCTTGAGTAACAGGCGGGTCTTGTAGGTGCTGACGGTTTTGTTGCTCAGGAACATGCCATCGGCAATTTCCTTGTTGGTTTTGCCTCGGGCCAGTTGCTGCAACACCATCATCTCGCGACCCGACAAGCGTTCAACCATGTCCGCCTCGCTGGCATTGCCCATGGTCGAGCGTACCGAGTTGAGCGCCTGGTTGGGGAAATAGCTGTAGCCGGAAAGTACAGCCTTGATGGCGCTCAGCAGCTCGGTCAGGTCCTGCTGCTTGCATACGTAGCCCGCCGCCCCCGCCTGCATGCAGCGCATGGAGAAATGGCCGGGTGCCTGAGACGTCAGCACCAGCACCTTGACGGGTGTAGCCTGCTTGGTAGACGCCAGCCGACAGATAACTTCCAGGCCATCGAGCTTGGGTATCCCGATATCCAGTATGACAATGTCCGGCATATGTTCCCGTGCAAGTTGCAGCGCATCGACGCCGTTATCAGTCTCGGCAACGACTTCATAACCATGACGTTCCATTAGCATGCGCACAGCAAGTCGAATGACGGGATGATCATCCACGATCAGCACTTTATTCATGAGAAAGTCCAATTTCGCTGTTCGAATTATTTAGAGCAAGCACAATAGCCTAGTCGTTTCCTAGTTGGCATAGCGCTCCCCCCCAAGCAACAGCAAGCAGAGACCCAACCCACAACGATATAGGAATTAACCTACAAAAAAACACAAACTCAGGTGCAGGGAATTTTATGCAACCCTTCAGAACTTTCCGGGGCCATACATATTTCGAGTGAAATATACGCCGCAGAATGGGTACGAGGTAAATGTACCGCACATGACTTTCAGGAAATACCCCTTGCTTATGGCAGCTAGGCCAGTGAGCAGCTGAAAAGAAATCAACTGATTTAGTTCCATTCAACATACCTGTTTACATCCCTATTTCCTACAGAAGTTTCAGCGCCCTACATACTCGCTGTACTTAGGTAGTGAATTTTCCGTAAGACATAGTTCCTGTGCAGGTGTAAAAAATTCATTCAACCGTACAGAAATAAACACGCCATCGCTGAAACGGTCGAATTCAACTTCAACATTCAACAAACCTTAAACAGTCAGACCGCGTTTAAACATCAGCTTGCTTTTAAATGCGCCCGTCTTTATATGCAGGCAAAAAAATGGCCCCTTGGACTAGGGGCCATTTTTACAACGAGGGTCGCACTCAGAACAGCTTGCGACCCTTGTTGGCGGCGATGCGCATACGCAACGCGTTCAGCTTGATGAAGCCTGCCGCGTCCGCCTGGTTGTAGGCGCCGCCGTCTTCTTCGAAGGTGGCGATGTTGGCGTCGAACAGCGACTCATCAGACTTGCGACCGGTGACGATCACGTTGCCCTTGTACAGCTTCAGGCGCACAACGCCGTTCACGTGGACCTGGGAGGCGTCGATCATCTGTTGCAGCATCAGACGCTCCGGGCTCCACCAGTAACCGGTGTAGATCAGGCTGGCGTACTTGGGCATCAGCTCGTCTTTGAGGTGAGCCACTTCACGGTCCAGGGTGATCGACTCAATGGCGCGGTGAGCGCGCAGCATGATGGTGCCGCCTGGGGTTTCGTAGCAACCACGGGACTTCATGCCCACGTAGCGGTTCTCGACGATGTCGAGACGGCCGATACCGTGTTCGCCACCGATACGGTTCAGGGTCGCCAGCACGGTGGCCGGGGTCATTTCGACGCCGTCCAGTGCAACGATGTCGCCGTTGCGGTAGGTCAGTTCCAGGTACTGGGCCTTGTCTGGAGCGTTCTCCGGGGAGACGGTCCATTTCCACATGTCTTCTTCGTGCTCGGTCCAGGTGTCTTCCAGCACGCCGCCTTCATAGGAGATGTGCAGCAAGTTGGCGTCCATCGAGTACGGGGACTTCTTCTTGCCGTGACGCTCGATCGGGATTGCGTGCTTTTCAGCGTAATCCATCAGCTTTTCACGGGACAGCAGGTCCCATTCACGCCAAGGAGCAATCACTTTCACGCCTGGCTTGAGGGCGTAGGCGCCCAGTTCGAAACGCACCTGGTCGTTGCCCTTGCCGGTAGCGCCATGGGAAATGGCGTCGGCGCCAGTTTCGTTGGCGATTTCGATCAGGCGTTTGGCGATCAGCGGGCGTGCGATGGAAGTACCCAGCAGGTACTCGCCTTCGTAGACGGTGTTGGCGCGAAACATCGGGAAGACGAAATCGCGGACGAATTCTTCGCGCAGGTCGTCAATGTAGATCTCTTTCACGCCCATGGCTTGCGCCTTGGCACGTGCAGGTTCGACCTCTTCGCCCTGACCCAGGTCAGCGGTGAAGGTCACCACTTCACAGTTATAAGTATCCTGCAGCCACTTGAGGATCACCGAAGTGTCCAGGCCGCCGGAATACGCGAGAACGACCTTGTTTACGTCGGCCATGCCATCACTCCACGGGGTTGTACGGAAAGCCGTCGATTCTACCGACCAAAACCGTGAATTTACAGAGGCGCGACAGCAAATGAAGATAAAGCGACAGATTATGTCGAGCGGGCGACCGATGGTCGCACCTTATGACGTGTGTGCCGCGCTGCTCGGGCCAGTGGCCTGGGGTGCCGGTTTCTCGGGGGCCGCCACGCGTTCGAGCTGAATATTCACGCGACGATTGCGGGCGCGGTTGGCGGCATTGGTATTGGGCGCCAGTGGGTAACTTTCACCGTGAAAACGCAGGGTGATCTGCGATTCCTGAATGCCATTGGCCTTGAAGTAGTCCATCACCGCCAGGGCACGACGGCGCGAGACGTCACGGTTGGTCAGGCGGTTACCGCTGTTGTCGGAATGACCATTGAGCTCGACGTGATTAACCGTCGGGTCGGCTTTCATGAACGCGAGAATCACGTCCAGCTTCTTCTTGGCAGCGGCGTCCAGCTCGATACCGCCGCCGGGGAAGCCGACTTCAGTCTGTTTGACCTGATCGTAATTCATCGGCAACAGCTTGGTGGTGCACAGTTGATAGTCGTTGAAGGCCTTGTTGAATTTCACCGGCAACAGGCGGACCTCCGAGTAGCCGCCCTCACGCCCGTAATGCCGCACCGTCGGGCTACGCCCCTCCAGCAAACCCGTGAACAAACGCCCGGCCTGGGCCTGGGAGCTGTTGAACAGCACGTCGCCACTGCCAACACGCACGGCGCCCAAGTTGATATCACCACGGCCCGGTTGCCAGGGTGCCGCCGCAGCCAGCAAGGTCGCCGAGCCCGCTCCGAGCGCGCCGCTATAGGCTTTCAGGCGAAATGTCGCCTGCTCGCCGGCCCGGCGCACAAACTCACCCGAACCGAAATCGGTGATCGGCTGGGCCAGGCGGCACTCGAATTGGTCGCCTTCCACCTTCCACTCAATATTCTCCAGACGTGTCTGGAATGTGAGTGCCATCGCAGGCAGGCTGGCGAACACACTGAGCAGGGCTAGATAATGCTGGCGCACGGGAGGCTCCACTGGTTTCTACAACACTTCAAAGCGTCATACGTCGTTAAGGCATACCCAGGGATATCGGACACGTGCGGCAAAACTTGATAGCGAGTGCCTGCAAGAGTCTTTTCCGGTAGCATTCCCACCAGATTGACCCGCCTGGAATCCCCAATGTCCGACCGCCTGACCCTGCTGCGTCCCGACGACTGGCATATTCATCTTCGCGATGGTGCTGCGTTACCCCAAACCGTGGCCGATGTAGCGCGCACGTTTGGCCGCGCGATTATCATGCCTAACCTGGTACCTCCGGTGCGTAATGCCGAGCAAGCCGATGCCTATCGCCAGCGTATCCTCGCTGCGCGCCCGGCCGGCAGCCGCTTCGAACCGTTGATGGTGCTCTACCTCACCGACCGCACCCAGCCTGCCGAGATTCGCGAGGCCAAGGCCAGCGGTTTTGTGTACGCCGCCAAGCTTTACCCGGCGGGCGCGACCACCAACTCCGACTCCGGCGTGACCAGTATCGACAAGATCCTGCCGGCAATCGAAGCCATGGCTGAAGTCGGCATGCCGCTGCTGATCCACGGTGAAGTCACCCGTGGCGACGTGGATGTGTTTGATCGTGAAAAGATCTTCATCGACGAGCATATGCGCCGCGTGGTCGAGCTGTTCCCGACCCTCAAGGTCGTGTTCGAACACATCACCACGGCCGACGCCGTGCAGTTCGTCAACGAGGCTTCGGCCAACGTCGGCGCGACCATCACCGCGCATCACCTGCTTTACAACCGCAACCACATGCTGGTGGGCGGGATTCGGCCGCACTTCTATTGCCTGCCGATCCTCAAGCGCAACACCCACCAGGTGGCCCTGCTGGACGCCGCTACCAGCGGCAGCCCGAAGTTCTTCCTCGGCACCGACTCGGCGCCCCACGCCCAGCACGCCAAAGAAGCTGCGTGCGGCTGTGCCGGTTGCTACACCGCGTATGCCGCCATCGAGCTGTATGCCGAAGCGTTTGAACAGCGCAACGCCCTGGACAAGCTCGAAGCCTTCGCCAGCCTCAACGGCCCGCGCTTCTACGGCCTGCCGGCGAATACCGACCGCATTACCCTGGTTCGTGAAGACTGGACCGCCCCTGCCAGCCTGCCGTTTGGCGAGCTGACTGTTATCCCGCTGCGCGCCGGTGAAACACTGCGCTGGCGCCTGCTGGAGGAAAGCAAGTGAGTGAAGACCATTACGACGACGAACACGAGCACAGTGGTGGCGGCTCCCGCCACCCGATGGCCGAGCGGTTTCGCGGTTATCTGCCGGTTGTCATCGACGTAGAAACCGGTGGTTTCAACTGCGCCACCGACGCATTGCTGGAAATCGCCGCGACCACTATCGGCATGGATGAACAGGGTTTTGTGTTCCCGGAACACACCCACTTCTTCCGTGTGGAGCCGTTTGAAGGCGCGAATATCGAAGCTGCAGCCCTGGAGTTCACCGGCATCAAGCTCGATCACCCACTGCGCATGGCCGTGAGTGAAGAAGCGGCGCTGACCGATATCTTCCGTGGTGTGCGTAAAGCGTTGAAGGCCAATGGCTGCAAACGCGCGATCCTGGTGGGCCATAACAGCAGCTTCGACCTGGGCTTCCTGAATGCTGCCGTGACGCGGTTGGACATGAAGCGCAACCCGTTTCACCCGTTCTCCAGCTTTGACACCGCCACGCTTGCGGGCCTGGCTTACGGCCAGACCGTGCTGGCAAAGGCCTGCCAGGCGGCCGGTATCGACTTTGACGGTCGTGAGGCCCACTCGGCACGCTACGACACCGAGAAGACTGCCGAGCTGTTCTGCGGCATCGTCAATCGGTGGAAGCAAATGGGCGGCTGGGAAGACTTCAACGACTGAGGCTGACGCCTTTGTGGTTGTGGCGAGGGAGCTTGCTCCCGCTGGGTTGCGCAGCGGCCCCAATAAGACCGCCGCGGTTAACCTGTTAAACTGCGGTGTCAGGTTATGGGGCTGCTTCGCAGCCCAGCGGGAGCAAGCTCCCTCGCCACAGAACCAAATGCAGTGCATAAAAAAACCGGCCCTCACAGGCCGGTTTTTTTGTACCTGAAACGAGGCTTACAGCTTGCCAGCGTTCTCGGTCAGGTAAGCCGCAACGCCTTCTGGCGAAGCGTTCATGCCTTTGTCGCCTTTTTTCCAGTTGGCAGGGCAGACTTCGCCGTGCTCTTCGTGGAATTGCAGGGCGTCAACCAGACGGATCAGCTCTTCCATGTTACGGCCCAGCGGCAGGTCGTTGATGATCTGCGAGCGTACAACGCCCTTGTCGTCGATCAGGAACGCGCCACGGAACGCCACGCCGCCTTCGGACTCAACGTCGTAGGCCTTGGCAATGTCGTGCTTCATGTCGGCAGCCATGGTGTATTTGACTTTGCCGATGCCGCCATCATTGATGGCGGTGTTGCGCCAGGCGTTGTGGGTGAAATGGGAGTCGATGGAAACGGCTACCACTTCAACATTGCGCGCCTTGAAATCGTCCATGCGGTGGTCCAGAGCGATCAGCTCCGACGGGCACACGAAGGTGAAGTCCAGCGGGTAGAAGAACACCAGGCCGTATTTGCCTTTGATGGCTTCAGACAGTTTGAAGCTGTCTACGATTTCGCCATTGCCGAGGACGGCAGGTACGTCGAAATCCGGGGCTTGTTTGCCGACGAGTACGCTCATTGGGTATCTCCTGATGTAAGGGTGACGATTGAAGTAAAAGGACCAGCCCAAGTCTGGCGCAGTTAAGCGACAGGCCTGTGACGCGGTCACGCTTCGTGAAGACCGACCATCATACACTGAAAAAACCGTTCGTCAGCGCGCCGCAGGTACCTGGCAATACCCTGTGAATCTACTTTGACAATCATTCTCGTTAACATTAAGATCCATCGCACTTAAGCCTTAAACCCGCGATGGTTCTCCCTTATGTATGTCTGCCTCTGCACTGGCGTCACCGACGGACAAATCCGCGAAGCAATCTATGAAGGTTGCTGCAGCTACAAGGAAGTACGTGAAACCACCGGCGTTGCCAGCCAGTGCGGCAAATGTGCTTGCCTCGCCAAGCAAGTGGTACGGGAAACCCTGACGCAGCTGCAAACAGCCCAGGCCGCACTCCCCTACTCAGCAGAATTTACACACGCTTAAATAGGCGTGTTTTGAAGAACCGGACTTAATGTCCGGTTTTTTTATGCCCGTAATTCAATTAGTTAGCGTCAAGACGCGGAACACAAACATTCTTATTCCGATTAATTTTCATTTATTATTCAATAACTTAGGTTTGACACTAGGGATTTCGCCGCTCAAACTCCGCCCTATACACAGCTATTACAGGGCAGGACCCCAGTCATGAAAGGCGACATCTCAGTCATCCAGCAACTCAACAAAATCCTTGCCAATGAACTGGTCGCGATCAATCAGTACTTTCTGCATGCGCGCATGTATGACGATTGGGGCCTGGAAAAGCTCGGCAAGCGTGAATACAAAGAATCGATCAAGGCCATGAAGGACGCAGACGCGCTGATCAAGCGCATCCTGTTCCTGGAAGGGCTGCCGAACGTACAGGACCTGGGCAAGCTGAACATCGGCGAGCACACCCAGGAGATGATCAGCAGCGACCTGAAGTTCGAGCAGAAGAGCCACAGCGACCTCAAGGCCGCCATCGCTCACTGCGAAACCAAAGGCGACTTCGGCAGCCGTGAGCTGCTGGAAGATATCCTGGAAGATCAGGAAGAACATATCGACTGGCTGGAAACCCAGCTGGGCTTGATCGTTAAAGTCAGCCTGGAAAACTACCTGCAATCGCAGATGGGTGAATAAGCGCTGAAGATCGTTCCCACTTGAGCATGGTGACGCAGAGCGTCACAGGATGCATTCCCACGCGGAGCGTGGGAACGATCACAAAAAAGCCCCGCTCTCTTTCGAGAAGCGGGGCTTTTTATTGCATTCGGGTCAAGCGTCAGTCTTGGCCGCCGCGTTTACCGCTGCTTCTTTGATCAGCGCTTGCAGCGAACCGTCAGCAGCCATCTCAGTGATGATATCGCTACCGCCGACCAGCTCACCGGCTACCCACAGTTGTGGGAAAGTTGGCCAGTTGGCGTACTTCGGCAGGTTGGCGCGGATTTCCGGGTTTTGCAGGATATCCACGTAAGCGAATTTCTCGCCGCACGCCATGATGGCCTGGGAAGCCTTCGCGGAGAAACCGCACTGAGGAGCGTTCGGGGCGCCCTTCATGTAAAGCAGAATGGTGTTATTGGCAATCTGCTCTTTGATCGTTTCGATGATATCCATGGAACACCTCGGCTGGAACTTTGCGACTCACAGGTCGGCACGGTGGCGCATTGTAACGCAAAATTCCAGCGCAGTGCTCGGGCCTTATGCGGCGGCCACCTGCACCGGCACGCCATTGAGCGCGGCGTTTCCAGACAATTCATCCAATTGCCGCTCGTCGGTCAGGTCATTGGCACTGGCCCCAGGCTGCCCACTGGCGATGGTCATACGCACGCCTGGACGACCGTGGCCCCAGCCGTGTGGCAGGCTGACCACGCCAGGCATCATGTCCAGGCTGGCCACCACTTCCACTTCGATCTCGCCAACGCGTGAGCTGACGCGCACCCACTGCCCATCACTCAATTGTCGGCTGGCAAGGTCGTCGGGATGCATATGCAGTTGATGGCGCGGCTTGCCCTTCACCAGGCGGTGATAGTTATGCATCCAGGAATTGTTGCTGCGTACATGCCGACGGCCGATCAGTAACAGCTCATTGACCATTGGCACCGGCTGGGCCGCAAAGCGCACCAGGTCTGCCAGGACCACCGCAGGCGCTGCCTGCACGTGGCCGTCGGCGGTTTTCAAGCGTGCGGCCAAGTTGGGTTTGAGCGGCCCCAGGTCCACGCCATGGGGATGATCGGCGAGCATGGCCACCGACAGTTTGTGCTCGGACGCATCGCCATAGACCCCGGCACGCAAGCCAAAGTCGATCATCTGTGCCGGCGCCATGGTCGGCTTGAGCACCGCGCCGGTGTGCGCAGCGAAGGCCTTGGCCAAGCCGACAAAGATTTCCCAATCATGCAACGCGCCGGCAGGCTTGGGCAGGATCGCGCGATTGAAGCGGGTGACGTTACGCACTGCGAACATATTGAACGTGGTGTCGTAGTGATCGTTTTCCAACGCTGAGGTGGACGGCAAGATCAGGTCGGCATAGCGCGTGGTTTCGTTGATATACAGGTCGACGCTGACCATGAACTCCAAACCGTCCAGGGCCTTCTCCAGTTGGCGACCGTTAGGCGTGGACAGCACCGGGTTTCCGGCCACCGTCACCAGGGCGCGGATCTGCCCTTCGCCTTCAGTGAGCATTTCTTCGGCCAGGGCCGATACGGGTAACTCGCCACCGTACTCCGGCCGCCCGGACACCCGGCTTTGCCAGCGATTGAAGTGCCCGCCGCCAGTGGAGGCCACCAGATCCACCGCCGGCGTGGTGCACAAGGCGCCGCCGACACGGTCGAGGTTGCCCGTGACCAGATTGATCAACTGCACCAGCCAATGGCACAGCGTGCCGAAGGCCTGGGTCGATACGCCCATGCGCCCGTAGCACACGGCCTTGTCCGCCGCCGCAAAGTCCCGCGCCAACTGGCGGATCTGCTCGGCCGGCACCGCACACTGGCGGCTCATGGCTTCGGCGGTAAACCCGGCGATCGCCTGGCGCACATCCTCCAGGCCTGCAATCGGCAAATGGCTGTCGCGGGTCAGGTTTTCGCTGAACAAGGTGTTAAGCAGCCCGAACAGCAGCGCCGCGTCGCCACCGGGCCGCACGAACACATGCTGATCGGCAATCGCCGCCGTCTCGCTGCGCCGGGGGTCAACCACCACCACTCTGCCGCCGCGGGCCTGGATGGCCTTGAGGCGTTTCTCCACATCGGGCACGGTCATGATGCTGCCGTTGGACGCCAGTGGGTTGCCGCCCAGGATCAGCATGAAATCGGTGTGGTCGATATCCGGAATCGGCAGCAACAAGCCATGGCCGTACATCAGGTGACTGGTGAGGTGATGGGGCAACTGGTCCACCGAGGTGGCGGAAAACCGATTGCGCGTCTTCAGCAGGCCAAGGAAGTAGTTGCTGTGGGTCATCAACCCGTAGTTATGCACGCTGGGGTTGCCCTGATACACCGCCACCGCGTTCTGCCCGTGCCGGGCCTGGATGCCTGCGAGGCGTTCGGCTACCAGTGCAAAGGCCTCGTCCCACGGGATCGGCTGCCAGTCGCTGCCCACTCGCAGCATGGGCTGGTGCAGGCGGTCGGGGTCGTTCTGAATATCCTGCAGCGCCACGGCTTTTGGGCAAATATGTCCGCGGCTGAACGCGTCCAGCGGGTCGCCCTTGATAGAGGTGATCGCCAGGCTGCCGTCGTCCGCCTGGGTGGTTTCCAGGGTCAGGCCGCAGATGGCTTCACACAGATGGCAGGCACGGTGGTGGAGAGTCTTGGTCATGGCCAGTCTCTTTATTGGGCTTTGGCCCAACTATGGCCCGACACCTGAACGCGCACCAGCAACGTTCGTTCTGTGAATCGAGGGGCATCAGGCCAGGCCATGGGCAAGTGTTTCAAATCTTTGCATAGGCGCTCCGAAACCGACACAACCCGCTCCAGGCCCGCCCCACACATTGCAAAAGGTCTTGGCGCCAGTGTACAAATGGGGCGCTGCTGTCAGGAATCAGTCTTCAAAAGCGCTCCGGCGCCCCTCTTGAACACCCTTAAAAACTGTAGCCCTATTGGTAAGACGCGACATTTAATTATAAGATCGCGCCTTCCCCTATTTCGTCGCCCCGTGCGGCTTTCGCCGCAGGTCTCGCCCGTTGTCACAATAAACAAGGCTTTGAGTATCTGCGGTCTGTTGCAAAAAGGTAGTTAATGATGAGCGCAAGGCACTTTCTCTCCCTGATGGATTGCACGCCCGAAGAGCTGGTCAGCGTGATCCGTCGAGGCATTGAGCTTAAAGACCTGCGTAACCGCGGCGTACTGTTCGAGCCTTTGAAAAACCGTGTGCTCGGGATGATTTTCGAGAAGTCGTCGACCCGCACCCGCGTGTCGTTCGAAGCCGGCATGATCCAGCTGGGTGGCCAAGCCATCTTCCTGTCCTCGCGTGACACCCAACTGGGCCGCGGCGAACCGATCGCCGACGCTGCCCGCGTGATGTCGCGCATGCTCGATGCGGTGATGATCCGCACCTTTGCCCACAGCACCGTGACCGAATTTTCCGCCAACTCGCGCGTACCGGTGATCAACGGCCTGTCCGATGACCTGCACCCGTGCCAGTTGCTGGCCGACATGCAAACCTTCCTTGAACACCGTGGTTCGATCCAGGGCAAGACCGTGGCCTGGATCGGCGACGGCAACAACATGTGCAACAGCTATATAGAAGCGGCGATCCAGTTCGACTTCCAACTGCGTGTGGCCTGCCCCGAAGGCTACGAGCCGGATGCACGTTTCCTGGCCCAGGCGGGCGATCGCGTGACCGTGGTGCGCGACCCGCGTGACGCGGTCATCGGCGCGCACCTGGTGAGCACCGACGTGTGGACCTCCATGGGCCAGGAAGAAGAAACCGCCAAGCGCCTGGCGCTGTTCGCGCCGTTCCAGGTGACCCGTGCCTTGCTCGACCTGGCCGCGCCAGACGTGCTGTTCATGCACTGCCTGCCCGCTCACCGGGGCGAAGAAATCAGCCTCGACCTGCTCGACGATGAGCGTTCGGTGGCGTGGGACCAGGCTGAGAACCGCCTGCATGCGCAAAAGGCGCTGCTCGAGTTCCTCGTCCCGCCGTCGTACCACCACGCATGAGCCAGCCATTACTGCTGAACCTGCGCAATCTGGCATGCGGCTATCAAGATCAACGCGTGGTGCAGCACCTCAACCTGCACCTCAACGCCGGTGACATCGGCTGCCTGCTGGGCTCCTCGGGTTGCGGAAAAACCACCACTTTGCGCGCGATCGCCGGGTTTGAGCCGGTGCATGAAGGTGAGATCAGCCTGGCCGGTGAAGTAATCTCCAGTGCCGGGTTCACCCTGGCGCCGGAGAAACGTCGCATTGGCATGGTGTTTCAGGACTACGCGCTGTTTCCGCATTTGAGCGTGGCCGACAACATCGCCTTCGGCATTCGCAAGCACCCGCAAAAAGACCGCGTGGTTGGCGAACTGCTGGAACTGGTCAACCTGAAAAACCTCGGCAAGCGTTTCCCCCACGAACTTTCCGGCGGCCAGCAACAACGCGTCGCCCTCGCCCGCGCCTTGGCGCCGGAACCGCAACTGTTGCTGCTCGATGAACCTTTCTCCAACCTCGACGGTGAACTGCGGCGCAAGCTCAGCCATGAAGTACGCGACATTCTCAAGGCGCGCGGCACCAGCGCGATTCTGGTCACCCATGATCAGGAAGAAGCCTTCGCCGTGAGTGATCACGTGGGCGTATTCAAAGAGGGCCGTCTTGAGCAGTGGGACACGCCCTACAACCTCTACCACGAACCGCAAACCCCTTATGTCGCCAGCTTTATCGGCCAGGGTTACTTCATTCGCGGGCAATTGAGTTCGCCGGAATCGGTGAGTACCGAACTGGGTGACTTGCGTGGCAACCGCGCCTACACCTGGCCAACGGGTGGCGCGGTGGATGTGTTGCTACGTCCGGATGACATCGTTTACGCACCGGACAGCGCGTTGAAAGCGCGGATTGTCGGCAAGACCTTCCTCGGTGCTTCGACGTTGTACCGCTTGCAACTGCCGACCGGTGCACAGCTGGAGTCGATTTTCCCCAGCCATGCCGACCATCAGGTGGGTGCGCAGGTGGGGATTCGGGTGGCGGCGGAGCATCTGGTGTTGTTTCAGGCATCGGGCAGCACGGCGGCGCAGATTCCTCAAGTTGAATCCGGCGTTCGCCGCTACAGCCCGGCTCACTGACCAACTGACCAAACCGGGTAAAAAATGTGGGAGCTGGCTTGCCTGCGATGGCATCACCTCGGTTCAACTGACAGACCGAGGTGTCTGCATCGCAGGCAAGCCAGCTCCCACATTAGATTTTCAGCGCATTCAGAATTGAGTTTCAGCCTCGCCCAATCGGCGCAAATTTGGCCTGGGTATGCTCGGCCAGCACCGCTGCGGCCAGTTCCACTTCTAACCCCCTCCTCCCTGCGCTCACATGAATCGTCGCAAACTGTTGCGCGGTCTCATCAATAAATGTGCGCAAACGCTTCTTCTGCCCCAACGGGCTGATGCCGCCCAACAGGTAACCGGTAGAGCGCTGCGCCGCTACCGGATCGGCCATCTCGGCTTTTTTAACGCCGGCCGCATGGGCCAGCGCCTTCAGGTCCAGACTTCCGACGACCGGCACCACCGCCACCAGCAATTCACCTTTCTCACTGCTGGCCAGCAAGGTCTTGAACACCTGCGCCGGGTCGAGCCCCAATTTTTCCGCGGCCTCCAGGCCATAAGACGCGGCCTTGGGGTCGTGCTCGTAACTGTGGATGCGATGTTCGGCGCGAACTTTTTTCAACAGGTCCAGTGCGGGTGTCATGACTACTCCGGGCGCGGCAGAAAGATCGCCAATTCTAGGCCAAGCCCGCGCAAAACGCTCTAGTGCGCCCCTCCCGCCATGCGCGCTTGCAGCCTAACCCGTGATCATTCACCAGACCAATAGTTCGAAAATGACCAATGGTTCACTTTCGACCTTTGACAGCGGTCATTCTTGTCTATATTTTTTCGTTTCCGAATACTGTAGGAATAGTGCTCCAGTGTTCCAGCGGGAAGCTGCAGTCAGGATGGGGATCCTGATTACGGTGAAAATCGCGCAACGGTCCGTTGAGGCTGTGCGCCAACAAGAACAACAATCGAGGTTTGCCATGACTACTGCTCTTCAACAGCCTTCACTTTCGAGCCAATGCATGGCCGAATTCCTGGGGACTGCGCTTCTGATCTTCTTCGGTACAGGATGTGTCGCTGCGCTCAAGGTCGCGGGTGCCAGCTTCGGGCTGTGGGAAATCAGTATTATCTGGGGGGTCGGCGTGAGCATGGCGATCTACCTGAGCGCCGGTATTTCCGGGGCGCACCTCAACCCGGCGGTAAGTATCGCGCTGTGCATTTTTGCCGATTTCGAAAAACGCAAACTGCCCTTCTATATCCTCGCGCAAATCGCTGGCGCCTTCTGCTCGGCGGCGTTGGTTTACACGCTGTACAGCAACCTCTTTTTCGATTACGAACAAACTCACCATATGATTCGCGGCTCTCAGGCCAGCCTGGAATTGGCGTCGGTGTTCTCCACCTACCCGCACGCGCTGCTGAGCACGGCCCAGGCATTCCTGGTGGAAATGGTCATCACCGCCATCCTGATGGGCGTGATCATGGCCCTGACCGACGATAACAATGGCCTGCCCCGCGGCCCGTTGGCCCCGCTGTTAATCGGCCTGCTGATTGCAGTTATCGGCAGTGCCATGGGCCCGCTGACCGGCTTTGCGATGAACCCGGCGCGTGATTTCGGCCCCAAGCTGATGACCTTTTTCGCCGGCTGGGGTGAAATGGCCTTTACTGGCGGCCGCGATATTCCTTACTTCCTGGTACCGATTTTCGCGCCGATTGTCGGCGCCTGCCTCGGCGCAGCGGCTTATCGCGGGCTGATTGCCCGCCACTTGCCGAGCGCCGCACCTGCTATAGCTGAAGAAACACCTGACACGGCTGTCAACGGCAAGACTCGTATTTCCTGAAAGCGCCGGCCTGGTGCCCCTGCCCTTCGCGGCCCAGGCTGATTTCTGACTTCCTTATTTCGTCCAAGGCAATTGACATGACCGACATTCAGAATAAGAACTACATCATTGCCCTCGATCAGGGCACCACCAGTTCGCGGGCGATCATCTTCGATCGTGACGCCAACGTGGTCTGCACCGCCCAGCGTGAATTCGCTCAGCATTACCCGCAAGCCGGCTGGGTCGAACATGACCCGATGGAGATTTTCGCCACCCAGAGCGCGGTAATGGTCGAGGCCCTGGCACAAGCCGGCCTGCACCATGACCAGGTTGCTGCCATCGGTATCACCAACCAGCGTGAAACCACCGTGGTCTGGGACAAGATCACCGGCCGCCCGATCTACAACGCGATCGTGTGGCAGTGCCGCCGCAGCACCGAGATCTGCCAGCAGCTCAAGCGCGATGGCCACGAGCAATACATCAGTGACACCACCGGCCTGGTCACCGACCCGTACTTCTCCGGCACCAAGCTCAAGTGGATCCTCGACAACGTCGAAGGCAGCCGCGAGCGTGCGCGCAATGGCGAACTGCTGTTCGGCACCGTCGACAGCTGGCTGATCTGGAAATTTACCGGCGGCAAGACCCACGTCACCGACTACACCAACGCCTCGCGCACCATGCTCTTCAACATCCACACCCTGGAGTGGGATGCGAAGATGCTGGAGATTCTCGACGTGCCGCGCGAAATGCTGCCGGAAGTCAAGTCCTCCTCGGAAATCTACGGCCGCACCAAAAGCGGCATCGCCATCGGCGGTATTGCCGGTGACCAGCAAGCGGCGCTGTTCGGCCAGATGTGCGTAGAAGCCGGCCAGGCCAAGAACACCTATGGCACCGGTTGCTTCCTGCTGATGAACACCGGCGACAAGGCGGTGAAATCCAAGCACGGCATGCTCACCACCATCGCTTGCGGCCCACGTGGCGAAGTGGCTTACGCCCTCGAAGGTGCGGTCTTCAACGGTGGCTCCACCGTGCAATGGCTGCGTGACGAGCTGAAAATCATCGCCGACGCCACCGACACCGAATACTTCGCCGGCAAGGTCAAGGACAGCAACGGCGTGTACCTGGTGCCAGCCTTCACCGGCCTGGGCGCTCCGTACTGGGACCCGTATGCCCGTGGCGCGCTGTTCGGCCTGACCCGTGGCGTGCGCGTGGATCACATTATCCGTGCCGCCCTGGAGTCGATTGCCTACCAGACCCGCGACGTGCTGGACGCCATGCAACAGGACTCTGGCGAACGCCTCAAAGCCCTGCGTGTGGACGGCGGCGCGGTGGCCAACAACTTCCTGATGCAGTTCCAGGCCGATATCCTCGGCACCCAGGTCGAGCGCCCGCAAATGCGCGAAACCACGGCACTCGGCGCCGCGTACCTGGCAGGCCTGGCCTGTGGTTTCTGGGGCAGCCTGGATGAGCTGCGTGGCAAGGCCGTCATCGAGCGCGAATTCGAACCACAGCTTGATGAAGCCGCCAAAGAGAAGCTCTACGCCGGCTGGCAAAAAGCAGTCAGCCGCACCCGCGACTGGGAACCACACGAAGGCGCTGAATAAGCCAACCGTCGGACCCAAATCGGGTTGTAACTGGCGGGGAGTCGATTGCTGCGGCATCATGGGCCACTTTTGTATGGCAGCCCAAAGGACGCCCCATGAATCTGCCTCCCCGCCAACAACAAATTCTCGAACTGGTGCGCGAACGCGGCTACGTCAGTATCGAGGAGATGGCGCAGCTATTCGTTGTCACCCCGCAAACCATCCGCCGCGATATCAACCAACTGGCGGACGCCAACCTGCTGCGCCGCTACCACGGCGGCGCGGCCTATGACTCCAGTGTCGAGAACACCGCGTACGCCATGCGTGCCGACCAGATGCGCGATGAGAAACAACGCATCGGCGAAGCCATTGCCGCGCAAATCCCTGATCACGCCTCGCTGTTCATCAATATCGGCACCACCACCGAATCCATCGCGCGTGCGCTGCTTAATCACAACCACCTGAAAATCATCACCAACAACCTCAACGTTGCCACCATGCTCAGTGCCAAGGACGACTTCGATGTGCTGTTGACCGGCGGCAACGTGCGCCGTGACGGCGGTGTGGTGGGCCAGGCGAGTGTCGACTTTATCAACCAGTTCAAGGTCGACTTTGCGTTGGTCGGCATCAGTGGCATTGATGAAGACGGCAGCCTGCTGGACTTTGACTATCAGGAAGTCAGGGTTTCCCAGGCGATCATCGCCAATGCACGCCAGGTGATCCTGGCGGCCGACTCAAGTAAATTCGGGCGCAATGCCATGATTCGCTTGGGGCCGATCAGTCTGGTGGACTGTCTGGTGACCGACCAGCAGCCGGTGCCGGCGTTGGTGCAGTTGTTGAACCAGCACAAAGTCAGGCTGGAAGTGGTTTAGCGCCTGGACTGGCGCCATCGCGGGCAAGCCCGCTCCCACAGTTGACCGCATTCTCATGCAGGTACACGATCAACTGTGGGAGCCGGGCTTGCCCGCGATGGCGATATATCCAACCCCCCTCTCTCGAGCCTTTCCTTGGCTCATGTTCACAATTCTTCCCTTTTCAGCCCTTCGATGAGTTTTTTCAATCGAAGTCGGGTGGCTGTGCGCGCGTTTATCAGCTACCATTTTCGCAAATGAACATTAATGTTCGAATTCCAAGACGAAAAGATCGCGAGGCCAGCCGATGAACCCTTCCACCTTGCCTGCTCCACCGCTTGCCGAAGTCTATGACGTTGCCGTAATTGGCGGCGGAATCAATGGCGTCGGCATTGCAGCAGACGCAGCCGGGCGCGGTTTGTCGGTATTCCTTTGCGAAAAGGACGACTTGGCCAGCCACACATCTTCCGCCAGCAGCAAGCTGATCCACGGCGGCCTGCGCTACCTCGAACATTACGAATTCCGCCTGGTGCGCGAGGCTCTGGCCGAACGTGAGGTGCTGCTGGCCAAGGCCCCGCACATCGTCAAGCAGATGCGCTTTGTCTTGCCGCACCGCCCGCACCTGCGCCCGGCTTGGATGATCCGCGCTGGCCTGTTCCTGTACGACCACTTGGGCAAGCGCGAAAAACTCGCCGGTTCCAAGAGCCTGAAGTTCGGCCCCGACAGCCCGCTGAAAAGCGAAATCACCAAAGGCTTCGAATACTCCGACTGCTGGGTCGATGACGCCCGCCTGGTGGTGCTCAATGCCATGGCCGCCCGTGAAAAAGGCGCGCATATCCACACCCAGACCCGTTGCATCAGCGCACACCGCAGTAACGGCATGTGGGAAATGAACATGGAGCGCGCCGATGGCAGCCTGTTCTCGATCCGCGCCCGCGCCTTGGTGAATGCCGCCGGCCCGTGGGTCGCCAAGTTCATCAAGGAAGACCTGAAGCTGGACTCGCCTTACGGCATCCGCCTGATCCAGGGCAGCCACTTGATCGTGCCGAAACTCTACGAAGGTGCGCACGCGCACATTCTGCAGAACGAAGATCAGCGCATCGTCTTCACTATTCCGTACCTGAACCACCTGACCATCATCGGCACCACCGACCGTGAGTACACCGGTGACCCGGCGAAGGTTGCGATTACCGAAGGTGAAACCGACTACATGCTCAACGTGGTCAACGCGCACTTCAAAAAGCAGCTGAGCCGCGACGACATCGTGCACACCTACTCCGGCGTGCGCCCACTGTGCAACGACGAATCGGACAACCCCTCGGCCATTACGCGCGACTACACCCTGTCGCTGTCTGGCGGTAACGGTGAAGCGCCGATCCTGTCGGTGTTCGGCGGCAAGTTGACCACCTACCGCAAGCTGGCCGAGTCGGCGATGGCGCAACTGGCGCCGTTTTTCACGCAGATGCGCCCAAGCTGGACCGCCACGGCGAGCCTGCCGGGCGGCGAGAACATGACTACGCCAGAAGCCTTGGCCGAAGCGATTCGCACCAAGTTTGACTGGGTGCCAAGCGAGATCGCACGCCGTTGGTCCACCACGTACGGCAGCCGTACCTGGCGCTTGCTCGAAGGCGTGCAATCGCTTGCTGACTTGGGCGAACACCTGGGTGGCGGCCTGTACACCCGCGAAGTCGATTACCTGTGCGCCGAAGAATGGGTGACGCAACCGCAGGACGTGCTGTGGCGCCGGACCAAGCTGGGCTTGTTCACCACACCGCAAGAGCAGGAAAACGTGCAGCGCTACCTCTCCAAGGTCGAGCAAAACCGCGCGAAGATTGAAGCAGCCTGATCGCAGGCAGTGACGAGAAGCCCCTGTACCGCAAGGTCCAGGGGCTTTTTTATAGGGTGTGTCCTGGCATAGCGCAGGCCCATGTCGCGAATCACGCTGAAGGCCGAGCCCAGCAGCACCGGATAGGCCGCCGGTGCCTGCGATTGCATCACCTCGGTTCAATCAAAGACCGAGGTGCAGGCATCGCGGGCAAGCCAACTCCCACAACAAGCCTGGCTCGGAATACCTTGCTGACCATTCGGTTTTCCGAACGCCACACCCCACCCCATTCGGTTTGCCGGACCAAACCGTTACAAATCCCTCGTAACACAAACTTAATCTCCTTATAAATCAATCAAATAACCTTTTATTTCTGGTATGGCACGACTCATGCTCTACACTCCCTGACGATTGCCTGAGGCGCCTTAGGAGCCGTCATGGGCATTCGCAGTACAAAGAGAGTCGCTTAGCCGGCTTCATAAAAAAAACAAATGTCGAGGAAGTATTGATGCGCATCGTTCCCCATATCCTGGGCGCAGCTATCGCTGCTGCTCTGATCAGCACTCCAGTTTTCGCCGCCGAACTCACCGGCACACTGAAGAAAATCAACGACTCCGGCACCATCACCCTCGCTCACCGCGACAGCTCCATTCCGTTTTCCTACATCGCGGATGGCTCGGGCAAACCCGTGGGCTACTCCCACGACGTTCAGTTGGCTGTGGTTGAAGCCCTGAAAAAAGACCTGAACAAGCCCGACCTGAAGGCCAAATACAACCTGGTGACTTCGCAGACTCGTATCCCGCTGATCCAGAACGGCACTGCGGACCTTGAGTGCGGCTCCACCACCAACAACGCCGAACGCGCCCAGCAAGTTGATTTCACCGTCAACATCTTCGAAATCGGCACCCGTCTGCTGGTCAAGAAGGACAAGGATGGCAAGCCGTCCTACGCTGACTTTGCCGACCTGAAAGGCAAAAACGTCGTGACCACCGCTGGCACCACGTCCGAGCGCATCATCAAAGCGATGAACGCCGACAAGCAGATGGGCATGAACGTTATCTCGGCCAAAGACCACGGCGAATCCTTCCAGATGCTCGAAAGCGGCCGTGCCGTTGCGTTCATGATGGACGACGCCCTGCTGGCCGGCGAAGAAGCCAAGGCCAAGAAGCCGGACGACTGGGTCATCACCGGTACTCCACAGTCCTTCGAAGCCTACGCGTGCATGGTGCGTAAAGACGACCCGGCCTTCAAGAAAGCCGTGGATGACGCCATCGTCGCCCTGTACAAATCCGGCGAGATCAACAAGATCTACAGCAAGTGGTTCGAGAGCCCGATCCCACCAAAAGGCCTGAACCTGAACTTCCCGATGAGCGAAAAGGTTAAGGAGCTGATCGCCAATCCAAGCGACAAGCCAGCCCCTGACGTAAAAATCTGATACCTGACTAAGCTTATGTCCTGAGGGAGCCAACCCTCCCTCAGGCGTCTGTTACTACCTGCTGGCATTAATGTGGAACACTCGACCTGGCGGTTTTCGAGCCGATCGCGTGTGCCTGGCGTTCACCGTCAGGCGGGAAAGGATCTTCCCCAAGCGGGTGCTTGTACATCGATCGATCTCGAGGGGAGACCCTAATGAATTACAACTGGGACTGGGGCGTGTTCTTCAAGTCCACCGGCGTTGGCAGCGAGACTTATCTCGACTGGTACATCGCCGGCTTGGGCTGGACCATCGCCATCGCTGTCGTGGCATGGATTATCGCCTTGTTGCTTGGCTCCATTCTGGGGGTCATGCGCACCGTGCCAAACCGCATCGTAGCGGGCATCGCGACCTGCTACGTGGAGCTGTTTCGTAACGTGCCGCTGCTGGTGCAGCTGTTTATCTGGTACTTCCTGGTGCCCGATATGCTGCCGCAGAACCTGCAGGACTGGTACAAACAGGACCTCAACCCGACCACCTCGGCCTACCTGAGCGTTGTCGTGTGCCTGGGCCTGTTCACCGCCGCCCGTGTGTGCGAACAAGTGCGTACCGGCATCCAGGCGCTGCCACGTGGCCAGGAAGCTGCGGCGCGTGCCATGGGCTTCAAGCTGCCACAGATCTACTGGAACGTGCTGCTGCCCCAGGCCTACCGCATCATCATTCCGCCGCTTACCTCCGAATTCCTCAACGTGTTCAAGAACTCCTCCGTGGCGTCCTTGATCGGCTTGATGGAACTGCTGGCGCAAACCAAACAGACAGCCGAGTTTTCGGCCAACCTGTTTGAAGCCTTCACCCTGGCTACGTTGATCTACTTCACCTTGAACATGAGCCTGATGTTGCTGATGCGCGTGATCGAGAAGAAAGTCGCGGTGCCCGGCCTGATCTCCGTGGGGGGTAAATAATGGACTTCGATTTCAGCGGTATCATCCCCGCCATTCCGGGCCTGTGGAACGGCATGGTCATGACCTTGCAGTTGATGGTCATGGGCGTGGTCGGCGGCATCGCACTGGGTACGGTCCTGGCGCTGATGCGCCTGTCGTCCAGCAAACTGCTGTCGCGCCTGGCCGGCGCCTACGTGAATTACTTCCGCTCGATCCCGCTGCTGCTGGTGATCACCTGGTTCTACCTGGCGGTGCCGTTCGTGCTGCGCTGGATCACCGGCGAAGACACCCCGATCGGCGCGTTCACTTCCTGCGTCGTGGCCTTCATGATGTTCGAAGCTGCGTACTTCTGTGAAATCGTGCGGGCCGGCGTGCAGTCGATCCCCAAGGGCCAGATGGGCGCAGCCCAGGCAATGGGCATGACCTATGGCCAGACCATGCGTCTGATCATCCTGCCCCAGGCTTTCCGCAAGATGACCCCGTTGCTGCTGCAACAGTCGATCATCCTGTTCCAGGACACCTCGCTGGTCTACACCGTGGGCCTGGTGGACTTCCTCAACTCCGCCCGCTCCAACGGCGACATCATCGGCCGCTCCAATGAGTTCCTGATCTTCGCCGGTGTCGTCTACTTCATCATCAGCTTTTCCGCCTCGCTGCTGGTCAAGCGTCTGCAAAAAAGGTTTGCCGTATGATCTCTATCAAGAACATCAACAAGTGGTATGGCGACTTCCAGGTGCTGACCGATTGCAGCACTGATGTCAAAAAAGGCGAAGTGATCGTGGTGTGCGGCCCATCGGGTTCGGGCAAATCCACCCTGATCAAGTGCGTCAACGCGCTGGAACCGTTCCAGAAGGGCGACATCGTGGTCGACGGCACCTCCATTGCCGACCCGAAGACCAACCTGCCCAAACTGCGCTCGCGCGTGGGCATGGTGTTCCAGCACTTCGAGCTGTTCCCGCACCTGACCATCACCGAAAACCTGACCATCGCACAGATCAAAGTGCTGGGCCGCAGCAAGGAAGAAGCCACCAAGAAGGGCCTGCAGCTGCTTGACCGTGTGGGCCTGTCGGCGCACGCCCACAAGCACCCGGGCCAGCTCTCCGGCGGCCAGCAACAACGTGTGGCCATTGCCCGCGCCCTGGCCATGGACCCGATCGTCATGCTGTTCGACGAACCGACCTCCGCGCTCGACCCGGAGATGGTTAACGAAGTGCTCGACGTGATGGTGCAACTGGCCCACGAAGGCATGACCATGATGTGCGTGACCCACGAAATGGGCTTCGCGCGCAAAGTGGCCGACCGCGTGATCTTCATGGACGCCGGCAAGATCATCGAAGACTGCCCGAAAGAGGAGTTCTTCGGCGATATCAGCGCCCGCTCCGAACGCGCGCAGCACTTCCTTGAGAAAATCCTGCAGCACTAAAAAGCAGCACTGTTCTCCCTGTGGGAACCGGGCTTGTGTGGAAGACGGCTTGTGTGGGCGCTGGCTTGCCTGCGATAGCATCACCTCGGTGCAACTGATACACCGAGGCGCCTGCATCGCGGGCAAGCCCGGCTCCCACATAATCAAATTGCCCACACAACCGGGTTCGCAACAGGGCTGACAGCGCTGGTTGACCCAAGGCATCTGTGATGAAATGCGACCCCAACCAATTTCGCGCCGCACCGCCATCACTTGCCGTGAAACCTCGTCTGATTCGCCAACTGTTCCTGCCGCCGTTGATCATCGCCCTGATGATCGGCTTGGGTTACATCGGCTTCTGGGTCAGTGAGTACTATGGCATCCGCACCCTCAGCGACAACGGCGAACGCCAGTTGGAGCTGCATGCCCGTACCGTCGAAAGCGAACTGAGCAAATACACCTACCTGCCCAGCCTGTTGGAGCTGGAATCCAGCGTCTCCAAGCTGCTGGCCGACCCCAGCCAGGAAACCCGGCAAACGGTCAACGATTACCTCGAAGGCCTGAACCGACGCAGTCGTAGCCGGGCCATCTACGTGATGGACACCACCGGCCGCGTGCTGGCCACCAGTAACTGGCGCGATGCCGACAGTTACCAGGGTGAAGACCTGTCCTTCCGTGCCTATTTCCAAAACGCCGTGCGCGGCCAGCCCGGCCGTTTCTATGGCATTGGCAGCACCAACGGCGAACCCGGTTACTACCTGGCGCACGGCCTCGAAGAGCACGGCAAGATCATCGGCGTGGCCGTGGTCAAAGTGCGCCTTGAAGCACTCGAAGAACGCTGGCAGCGCGCGCGTCTCGAAGCCTTTGTGAGCGATGAGAACGGCATCATCATCCTCTCCAGCGACCCGGCCCGGCGTCTCAAGGCCGTGCGCCCGCTGAGCGATGACACCAAGGAACGCCTGGCCCACAGCCTGCAATATTACTGGGCGACATTGAACGAGCTGGAGCCGTTGGCCCGCGAGCGTCTCAACGAAGGCACCGAGAAACTCACCTTTCCGGCCAACAGCGAAGTGGTCAACGACGAGCGCGAAGTCAGCTACCTGGCCCAGACCCGCCCGCTCAGCGACACGCCGTGGAACTTCACCCTGCTGACTCCACTTAACGACCTGCGTCGCGCCGCGATCAATCAGGGCATTCTGGTGGCGGTCGCATTTGGCCTGGTCGCGTTCCTGCTGATTGCCTGGAACGAGCGGCGCAAAGTCATCGCCACCCGCCTCGCTGCGCGCGAAGCCTTGCAGGAAGCCAACAGCCAGCTGGAACGGCGAATTGCCGAACGCACCGCCGACCTGCGCGCCAGTAACGAACGGCTCAAGGGCCAGATCCGCGAACGCCGCCAGGCCGAAGAAACCCTGCGCCGCGCCCAGGATGAACTGGTGCAGGCCGGCAAGCTGGCGGCCATCGGCCAGATGTCCACCAGCATTGCCCATGAACTCAACCAGCCGCTGGCGGCATTGCGCACGCTGTCGGGTAACACCGTGCGCTTCCTGGAGCGTGGCGCCCTCGACACCGCCAGCGCCAACCTCAAGACCATCAACGAGTTGATCGACCGCATGGGCCGCATCACCGCCAGCCTGCGCTCGTTTGCCCGGCGCGGCGATGATCAGGGCGAGGCCAACCTGGGCAAAGCCGTGGACGCCGCCTTCCAGGTGCTGGGCGCGCGCCTGGACGGCTTGCCGTTGACCGTGCACCGTGACTTTGTCAGCGCGCAATTGCAGATCGACCAGACCCGCCTGGAACAGATCCTGGTCAACCTGATCGGCAACGCGCTCGATGCCATGCAGGCACAACCGGCCCCCGAACTATGGCTGGACGGCCACAGCAGCGAGGGCAAGTACCGCCTGCAAGTGCGCGACAATGGCCACGGCATCGACCCCGAAGCGCGCAAACATTTATTCGAACCGTTCTTCACCACCAAACCCGGCGAACAAGGCCTGGGCCTGGGCCTGACACTTTCGGCCAGCCTGGCGGCGGCCACCGGCGGCAACCTCGCCGTGGAACACCCGGCCAGTGGTGGTACTGCCTTCGTCTTGTGCCTGCCGTTGGTGGGCACCCAAAAAGCTGAGTCGACATGATGAGTACCGATCCTAAAGACCTCACCGTTCTGATCGTCGAAGACGACCCCCATGTGCTGCTCGGCTGCCAGCAAGCCTTGGCGCTGGAAGACATTCACAGCGTGGGTGTGGGCAGTGCCGAGGAAGCGCTCAAGCGCATCGGTGAGAACTTTGCAGGCATCGTCATCAGCGATATTCGCCTGCCAGGCATCGATGGCCTGGAGCTGCTCACCCGCCTCAAGGCCCTGGATAAAAGCCTGCCGGTGGTGCTGATCACCGGCCACGGGGATATTTCGATGGCAGTCGGTGCCATGCGTAACGGCGCCTACGACTTCATGGAAAAACCCTTCTCCCCCGAGCGCCTGGTCGATGTGGCGCGCCGTGCGCTTGAGCAACGTGGGCTGGCGCGGGAAGTCTGGTCGCTGCGCCGCCAACTGGCCGAGCGCGACTCGCTGGAAGGCCGCATCATCGGCCGCTCGCCCGCCATGCAAAACCTGCGCGAACTGATCGCCAACGTCGCTGATACCTCGGCCAACGTGCTGATCGAAGGCGAAACCGGCACCGGCAAGGAACTGGTTGCGCGTTGCTTGCACGATTTCAGCCGACGCCACGACCATCAATTCGTTGCCCTGAACTGCGGTGGCCTGCCGGAGAACCTGTTCGAAAGCGAAATATTCGGCCACGAAGCCAACGCCTTTACCGGCGCGGGCAAGCGGCGCATCGGCAAGATCGAACACGCCCATGAGGGCACGCTGTTCCTCGACGAAGTGGAAAGCATGCCGATCAACCTGCAGATCAAACTGCTGCGTGTGTTGCAGGAACGCACGTTGGAACGCCTGGGCTCGAACCAGAGTGTGGCGGTGGATTGCCGAGTCATTGCCGCGACGAAATCCGACCTGGATGAACTGAGCCGCGCCAACCAATTCCGTAGCGACCTTTACTACCGCCTCAACGTCGTGACCCTGGAATTGCCACCGTTACGCGAGCGCCGTGAAGACATCCTGCAGCTGTTCGAACACTTCCTGCAGCAATCGTCACTGCGTTTTGACCGCAGTGTGCCTGAGCTGGACAACCAGACCGTATCGACCCTGATGAGCCACGACTGGCCAGGCAACGTGCGTGAACTGCGCAACGTCGCCGAGCGCTTTGCGCTGGGCTTGCCAGCCTTCAAGAAAAGCGGCGCCAGCAGCAGCAACCACGGCCTGGCCTTTACCGAAGCGGTGGAAGCCTTCGAGCGCAACCTGCTTAACGACGCCCTGCAACGCAGCGGCGGCAACCTCACCCAGGCGAGCCTGGAACTCGGAATGGCCAAGACCACGCTGTTCGACAAGGTCAAGAAATACGGGTTGAGCCACTGATGGACTTACTCTTGAAAGCCGCCCTGGGCGCGGCGGTGGTGCTGATCCTGGCGGCGCTGGCCAAGACCAGAAATTACTATATCGCAGGGCTGGTGCCGCTGTTTCCGACCTTCGCGCTGATCGCGCATTACATCGTCGGCAAGGGCCGTTCGGTGGACGACTTGAAGACCACCATCCTGTTTGGGATGTGGTCGATCATTCCGTATTTTGTGTATTTGGCGACGCTGTATGTGATGGTCGACCGCATGCGCCTGGAGGCGTCACTCGCCGTGGCGGCAGTGGCATGGTTGATGGCGGCGACGGTGTTGGTGACAGTGTGGGTACGCGTCCACGCCTGACACACCGCGGTTAAACCTGTGGGAGCTGGCTTGCCTGCGATGGCGGTGTATCAGCCAACTTATCTGGCACAGACATACCGCTATCGCAGGCAAGCCAGCTCCCACATTGGGGTTCATGGTGAGCCTGATAGATCAGCGGATGATCTTCTCGACCTGAATCCCCAGCTTCTTCAGCCGATACCAAAAACTCCTCTCGGAAATCCCGATCTTCGCCGCTGCCGCAGCCTGCACGCCGTTGCTCTCGTTCAACGCCGCCATGATGTAGGTTTTCTCGACCTCAGCCAGCGCCGCATCCAGGTCGGCAGGCACGCCCGGTGTGTCACCGAGCAGCGCCGTAACGCCGTCCTCGGCAGGTTTGGACGCAAACAGATAAGCCGGCAAGTCAATGTCTTCAATCACCGGCGAAGCCGCCACGATGGTCGCCCGCTCCACGCAGTTCTGCAGCTCACGAATATTGCCCGGCCAGTGGTAAGCCGCCATCGCCTGCAATGCCTCGGGGCTGAAGCCGGTGATGCGTTTGCCCGCGGTAGCGCTCAGGGTCTGGGCGAAGTGCCGGGCCAGGGGCACGATGTCTTCGGCGCGCTCGCGCAAGGCCGGCAACGGGATCGGGAATACATTGAGGCGGTAATACAGGTCTTCGCGAAATTCTTTATTGGCCACCGCATCCAGCAGGTTCTTGTTGGTGGCGGCGATCACGCGCACATCCACCTTGCGCTCGCGCGAGTCGCCCACCGGCTCGATCACGCGCTCCTGCAGGGCCCGCAATATCTTGGCCTGCAACGCCAACGGCATATCGCCCACCTCATCCAGAAACAAAGTGCCCTGGTCGGCCTGCATAAAGCGCCCTACCCGATCGGCCACGGCACCGGTAAAGGCGCCTTTGCGATGGCCAAACATCTCGCTTTCCAGCAAGCCTTCGGGGATGGCCGCGCAGTTGACCGCCACGAACGGCTTGTCGGCGCGGCTGCCATGTTTGTGAATCGCGCGGGCGACCATTTCCTTGCCGGTACCGCTTTCGCCAGTCAGCAGGATGGTGGCGTTGCTGTCGCGTACCGAATCGACCGCGTGCAGCACCTGGCGAAACGCCGGGCTGTCGCCCACCAGGCTGTCGAACTGCGCATGGTGATCCAGCTCGGCGCGCAGGCGTGCGTTGTCGCGCATGATGTCGCGAAACTGCAGGGCCTTGGCCACGGTGATGTCCAGCTCGTCGATATCGAACGGCTTGGCAATGTAGTCATAGGCGCCATTACGCATCGACTGCACGGCGTTTTTTACCGTGCTGTAGGCGGTCATCACGATCACCGGCAACTCCGGAAAGCGCACTTTTATCTCCGCCAACAGCGCCGGCCCGTCCATGCCTGGCATGCGCCAGTCGCTGATCACCAGGTCGATGTCTTCCTGCTCCAGCACCTTGAGCGCGTGCAGGCCATTGCCGGCGGTAAATACCTGGATGCCGTTCTGGCTCAAGGCCGATGACAGCAAGTCGCAGAGCTTGGGCTCGTCGTCGACTACCAATACGTTATGCGTCATGAACTTCCTCATCGTCACCGTCGTCTTCACCATGGGCCGGAATGTACAGGCTGAAGGTGGCGCCGGCATCTTTCTCACTGGCACATTCGATGCTGCCGTCATGACTTTCCATGATCGAATAGACTTTAGCCAGCCCCAGGCCCGTGCCCGAGGCCTTGGTGGTGACGAATGGCGTGAAGATCCGCTCGATCATATCGGCCGGAATGCCTTGGCCGGTGTCAGCAATGCTGATCACCGTATTGCCGTCCACACTGCGAATGCCCAAGGTCAGGCGCCCGCCTTCGGGCATCGCATCAATGGCATTGAGGATCAGGTTCAGGCATGCCTGCTTGAGTTGCTTGGCATCGGCATAAATCGTCGCGCCGGGCGCCTGGTCATCGATGTGCGCATCGATGTTATGGGTGGCCAGCTCCGGGCTGCAAAAGCCGAGGATCTCTTCCACCACCGGGCGCGCCGCCTGCAACACACGCAGGGGCGGATTGGGCTTGGCGAAATCCAGAAACTCGGTGATCAGGTCGTTGATGCGGCTGACTTCGCTGATAACGTATTCGAGGTGGCGCTTGTCGGTGTCCGGCAGGTCGACGCGACGGTGCAGCAGTTGAGTGGCGGTCTTGATGATGCCCAGCGGGTTGCGAATCTCGTGTGCCAGGCCCATGGCGACTTCGCCCAAAGCATGCAGCCGGTCGCGGCGGCGCAGCTGGGCCTCGAGGTGGTGCAACTCGCCCAGGCGTTCGGTCATGTGGTTGAAGGTGCTGCTCAGTTGCGCCAGCTCATCGCCGCCGCTGACCAGCACGCGATGCTCGTAATTGCCCGAGATCACTGCGTCCACGCCCTGGGATAAATCGCGCAACGGTTTGGTCAGGCGGCGTGACACCAAGACACCGGCGCCCAGCGACAACGCCGAACTCAGCAAGAAGATCAGCACGAACAGGTTGCTCTGGTTCACCAGCCCCACCAGGCTGGTATGGCGCAACAGGCCGCTGAAAATCACGCCTTGCAGTTCGCCGCCATCATTGAAGATCGGCCAGTACAAACCGCTGTAGTTATTGGTGAACTGCTCGCTCGGTTGCTTGGTGGCGCGCATCGCCGTTTCAACATTCGTGGGAATGCGTGACGGATGATTCTCAAAGCGCTGGGTCGAGAATATCTCGGAAAACCCCGTAGGGTTGGCCAGGTACAGGCGCAGGTCGAGGGAATGCACATCGGCCACACTGGTGAGGAAGCTGCTGTCCAGGTACGTGGCCACCAACAGCACGTAGTCGACGCCCTCTTGGGTGGTTTCGAACGTTGAGACCACCAGGCCCGTCGTCACGCCGGCCACCTGGATGGTTTGCAACACTGCGTTGCTGGTCAGGTTGATCTGCTTGACGACATCGTCAGGGGCCGTGCTGAACACAATCTTGTGGTCACTGACACGAATCAGCGAGACCACGTCGATATCGGTGGCCTCGGCAATATCGGCGGTGAGCCGGTCATGCTTGGCGGCTTGTTTGTTCAACGGCGGAGCCGTGTAGCGCAGGAACAGCTTGGCCATGCGCGCGTTGTCATGCAGGATGTCGCCGATTTCGTCCTTGACGATCTTGGTCGACTCTTGCAGCCAGATGCGCACGTTGCTGTCAAAAATCTGCGACAACGTGGTCGCCGCCAGTTCGGCCGCGATCATGGTCGGGATAACGCTGACCAGCCAGAACGCCAGCACCAGCTTGCGCTGGACGCTCCAACGCGAAATGGCAAAGGGGCGGGCTGTTGGG
>NZ_WKDB01000064.1:0-36019 GCF_021606215.1 Pseudomonas sp. PA-5-4B
TAGGCTCGGCATGCCCGCACTCCGGCTTGAATCCGTGGGCCGCCGCGATGGGCCATCCTTGGCCCAGCGCGGCTAACCCGGCGTCCTGCCGGGTTACCCACGGATTCAAGCCTGCGTTCGGCCATCGCGGTTAACGGGGCGCCTCAGGTCAAGATCAAGATCTACAGCACGGCGGCCTGAAAGCCGACCTGAGTGGTTAGATCAAAAGCGAAAAGCGGATCTGCATACACCGAAGATCTGCTTTTCTGTGGGAGCTGGCTTGCCTGCGATGCAGGCACCTCGGTATCGCAGCGGTACGATAATTCGACAAGCCTGCTCCCACGTGAAGAATCATTTCACCGTGCCGCGATTGACCATCGCCAGAATCGTCGCCAGCAACTCCTGCTGCGCCTCCTCACGGCTGATCTCACCACTGGCGGCCGCCTGGGACAAGGCCTCGGCGGCACCCAGCATGGCGCGTAAGCCTGCCTGGGAAACAGTGCCGTTGGGCGCGAACGGCGCCAGTGCGTCGCGGCACTTTTGCAGAAAGATCGCCTCGTATTTGCGCTTCAGCGTTTCCAGTTCCGGCGAGCTGCTCAAGGCGGCAATCACCCCCGGAATTTCCCGCCCTTGCAACAACACGCAATCGACGTAGCACGACGCGATGACCCAGGCTTGCTCCTGCAGGGTCGCGGCGCTGGTGTCCAGCGCATCGGCAAACACCTGGTTCTGGCGGCTATCGAAGTCTTCATACAGTGCGGCCAGCAGGCCGGCGCGGGTGACGAAATGGTCGTAGACCACCGGCTTGGTGACGCCCGCCAGCTCGGCCAGGCGGCCCAGGGTCAGGGCTTCGGTGCCTTCTTCGCGTACCAGTTGCCAGGCCATATCGAGCAATTGGCGCAGGCGATCCTCGCGGGACAGGCGGCGGCGTGGGGCAGGGGATTCAGCGCTTGACATGCTTATATACCAAAAGTAACTTAAGGTGCGTAACCTACTAAAAGTAGCTAGCGCCCAGCCTAGCCCGAAATGGAGTCAATGTCATGCACGCACTGATCGTTGTAGCCCATCACGACCCGCAATCCCTCACCCATAGCCTCGCCGCGCAAGTGGCGGCCGGGCTCACGGCGGGCGGCCACACTTATGAGGTTGCCGACCTCGCCGCCGAAGGCTTCGACCCGCGCTATACCGCCGCTGACCACCTCGTACACCGCACTCGCGCTGAGCCGCCCGCCGATGTGCTCGCCGAGCAGGCGCGCATCGACCGCGCCGATGCATTGGTGCTGGCGTTTCCGATTTATTGGTGGTCCCTGCCGGGGCTGCTCAAAGGTTGGGTTGACCGCGTGTTCGTCAACGGCTGGGCGATTGATTACGGCCCCGATACGCCGGTGGTGAAAAAACTGCGGCACTTGCAGGTGCACCTGCTGGCGTTGGGTGCGGCAGATGAAAGCGCGTTTGATCGGCACGGTTATGCCAAGGCCATGCGCACGCAAATCGACTACGGGATTTTTGATTACTGTGGGGCGCAGGTGGTGACGTCAACGCTGCTGCTGGATTCGGAAAGCGGCGCTGCGCAGGCGCACTTGCACACCGCGAAAGCCATAGGGCAGGGCTTGTTTGCACACGAAACGGTGGCTGGTTAGTCAGCCTTCGCGAAACAGATCGTGAGCATCCAACAGGCGGTAGGCGATTTCCGGGCGCTTCTCCATGCCACGGCGAATCGCTGCCGGAATCGCCTGGCGGGTTTTGCGGCACAGGCCGGGCTGCTCATCGATGTTGATCTGAATGCCGCGCATGCTCTTGACCTCGGTGTGCCCCGGCGCTACCTGCACGCGGATGCCCAATAGTTCGAACATCTTCTGTTGCATGTATTCCAGGTCTTGCAGGCTCTGGAGGTTTTCCAGGCGCTCGACCAGCTTTTTTTCTTCCTGACGCGTCAGGCTGAGAATGCGCAGGTCGGCGCCGGGCGCTTGTAACAGCTGTTCGCGGTCGCAAGCGCAGACGCCGGGTGGGCAGGGTTGGCGAATTGACATGTGCATTCCCTCCCTACGCCGACGTGCTGGCTCAGTAGCTGAGCGTTACCCCAAGGCTGCCCAAGGCCTTCCAGTATTCAGGGTAGGTCTTGGCCACGCAGTCCGGGTCTTGAATGCGTATTCCCGCGACCTTCAGCCCGGCCAGGGCAAAACACATCGCGATGCGATGGTCGGCGTGGGTGTCGATCAGCGCATTGCAAGAGGTGCCGGCCAGCGCCGGGTCGCTGGCCACCAGCAGGTCGTCGCCCTCGATGGTCGCCAAGCCTGGACGAATCTCGTTGAGGCCGTCGTGCAGCGCCTGTACACGGTCACATTCCTTGACGCGCAGGTTGGCCAGTTCAGTGAAGCGCACCGGGGTGTTGTTGAACGCAGCCAGCACGGCCAGGGTCGGGATTGCGTCCTGCATCTGCGAGCCGACTACCGTGGCTTGCATGTTCGGGAACTGCGCGATCACGGTCTGGGCCTTGGCGTCCGGCTGGGTGAAGTGCTGCGCGGCCACGCCGATGTCGATGCGCCCGCCGGTCAACACTTCGGCAGCCCACAGGTAAGTGGCGGCGGAGGCGTCGGGTTCGATCAGGTAGTCATGGGCGCTGTAGCCGGTGGGGGCCACGCGCCAGGTGGTGTCGTCGACCACCTCGACCTGCGCACCGAACGCCCGCATGCAGTCCAGGGTCAGGTCGACATAACCACGGGCGCCGATGTCCTTGCCGGTCAACGCCACTTCAATTGGCGCCTGGCCGCAGGCGGCGAGCATCAACAGGGCTGACACGTACTGGCTGGACAAGCCGCCATCAATCTCAAAACGCTTGGCCTGCACCTTGCCCACGCCGTGTACGGTTACCGGCGGGCAGCCGGTCGGGCTGTCGACGCGGATGCCGTTCTGGCCGAGGGTGGCCAGCAGCGGGCCGATCGGACGTTTTTGCATGTAGTCGTCGCCGTCGAGCACCACGGTGCCTTCGACGGTCGCCACGGCGGCAGTCAGAAAACGCATCGCGGTGCCGGCATTGCCGAGGAACAGCGGCTGCGACGGCAATTGCAACTTGCCGGAGCCGGTCACAACGAAGGTGGTGTCGTCCGGTTCATCGATGCTCACGCCCATCTGGCGCAAGGCCACCGACATGTGGCGGGTGTCATCGCTTTTCAGTGCGCCGCTCAAGCGGCTGGTGCCCTTGGCCAGGGCGGCCAGCAGCAGGGCGCGGTTGGTAATGGATTTGGAGCCGGGGGGCGCGACCTTGCCGTTCAGGGCGAAATTGGGCGGTGTAACGGTCACGGTTTTCTGCGAACTCAAGGTACAAGGCTCCTGATCAAGGCAAGGCGGTAGGGAGTGGCCGACGGGCGGACCCGAATAATCAGCTAAACACGCCACCCTTGTCGAGCAGGGATCGTGGTAGGGCGCGTATTTCGAGGCGGTCGCCGACTTGTCCGGGGAATGGACTGCTCCTGTAGTCGAACTACTCCTGCGGGCGTAGGACAAGCAGCAAATCTGATGCAGGACAACGGCGCTCACTTAGCGAAACGAGGGCGACGTGAGATCTTTCCGAGAGAAGTGGCGACTGGACAATAAAGCCCGCCAAGGTAAGTTCAAGGCGTGCCCCATGACGGGGCACATTCAATCAAGGAGTGAATGAAATGAACAAACCCCAGACCCAACTTCGTCACGGTCGCGTGGTGACCCCGGCCAGCCGTGGTTCAGTGGCGGTGGAGCGTGGGCTGCTCGGCAACTGGCAAGTCAACGAGATGGAAGGCGGTAAAAACTTCCCATCGCTCGCCGCCGGGCCATTCCCGGCACCTTATGAAACCGATGATCAAAGCGTCACACCGCCTGGCGACGGGCATATCTTGAGCGGCGGCAAAACCGACGACCGCGATTGCATCAACTTCACCGACGAGGAGATGAGCAAAAAGCTCAATAGCCCCTTCACTTGGCCGTTGCTGAATGTCGAGGCTGGCCAGGTGTTCAAGGTGCAGTGGGAGTACACCGCCGCCCACGTCACCCGTGGTTATCGCTGGCTGATCACCAAGGATGGCTGGGACCCCAAGCAACGCATCAGCCGTGCGCAACTTGAGGCCAAGCCGTTTTTCGAAGACTTCTACACCCAGGTGCCGTACTACCAGCACGCCGATGAAATGAAGGCCAAGGTCGAACACCAGGTCACGCTGCCCAAGGGCAAGAAAGGCCGGCATGTGGTGGTGTTGATGTGGATCGTGGCCAACACCGGCAACGCGTTCTACCAGGCGTTTGACCTGGACTTCAAATAAGCGCTGTTACCGCTGGGCCAACCAGTAGTCATGCAGCGCCCGCGCGGCGGGTTCGATGGCTCGAACCCGCTGCTGGTGGGCGTTTACATCCAGGTCGGCCGGTAGTTCGAAGTTGTCCTGCTCGGCGCACCAGGAAATCTTCTCCAGCAGCGCCGCCTGTTCGGCCGGCAGTTCTGGCCAGTTGCCAATCGCGGCGCCACGGATATAACCAAAGCACCATTCCTCGGCAAGCGTGACGGTTTGACCTTGGTGCTCGGTGTCATCGAAGCGCGCCTCGAAGCCTTGCGCATCGGTGGCCAATTGCGCCGCCAGCGTATTCATATGGTGCACGCACAGCTCGAGGAAGCGCTGGGCTTCTTCGACGTTTTCCCAGGCCGGGTTCTGCCCACCCCAGATCGCCGGGAACCACTCACCCACGTCCACCTGTGCCGGGCTGGAGACCAGCGCGGTGAAGTAGCCGTCGAGTTCAGCCAGGTTCAGCACCGAATGATCGTCGCCGTATTTCAACAACGTTTCGTCGATGAAGTCGAAATCGGCAGGGGTGAGGGGTTGGGCGAGCATGGGCATATCCTTTAAACGTCGAGCGCCGCGAAGTGGGCGGCTTAAAGCGCAGAGGATGGCGCTTGGGCGGGCTTTTTTCCACTTATTTCCCAGCGCTGACACAGCTTGCTCACGCACATCGAACCCACCACCGCCAGAATGATCGGCACCAGAAAGTCATGCTCGATGCGCGTAAATTCGGCCACCAGCACAATCGCGGTCAGCGGCATGCTCATGCTGGAGGCCAAAAACGCCGCCGCGCCGATAATCGCAAACGCGCCGAGCGGCACCCCGGGCCACACCAGGCTCCAGGCACCGCCGAGCAGAATCGCCAGCAGCGCGCCATTGGCCAGGCCCGGCGTCAGCAGGCCACCCTCGGCGCCCGCGCGCAGGCTGCTCGCAGTGATCAATACCTTGACCAGCAGCAGGATGGCGGCCAGGCCTATCGTCAGCTCATTGTCGAAGCCCAGTTGCGCCGGGCCTTTGCCATTGCCGAGGATCTGCGGCAGCAGCATCGCCAGCCCGCCGATAATCGTGAAGTTGATCAGCGACATGACTGGCAGGCGCCAGCCGCGCGCGGCGTTGGCCCTGGCGGCGCCGGTAAAACGGCTGAACCCATAAGCGGCCACGCCAAACACCGGTCCGCACACTACCGCCCAGGCGATCAGCGCCGGGCTGAGCACAAAGTGCGGCACTGCATATTGCGATTCCGCACCCAGCCCGATCCACGCCACCGAAGCGCCAATCGCCGAGGTCGCCAGCGCAATCACCGCCGCCGGCCAGCTGAAGGCGCCCACCAGCACTTCCAGCACAAAGACAGCGCCGCCCAAGGGCACGTTATACACCGCCGCCAACCCGGCACCGGCACCGCAGGCCACGATCAAACGGTGCATGTGCGGTTCCAGGCGAGCGCGTTGTGACAGCCAGGTCGCGGCCAGCGCGCCGACTTCGCGCGGCGCCACTTCACGGCCCAATGGCGAGCCAAGCGCCACGGTGATGATCTGCAGCACGGCGTGGGCGAGGGTGGTCTTGGGCGGCATGATCGGCATCTTTTCAGACACGGCCTGTTTGATGCTCACCAGCGGGCGACCATAGCGATAAATCGTCCACCAGCCCAGCCCGGCGACCAGGCCGCACACCACCAGCACCAGCAGACGGCGCTCCGGTGCGGCAGCGGTGACGCCCCACAAAAAGGTTTCGTGGCTGACCAGGCTGTCGAGGCTGTAACCGTAGGCCAGGTGCTGGATGCCATGCAGCAGTAACGCCAGCAGCATCCCGCCCAGCCCGGCGCCAATGCCGGTCAGCACGACCACCAGGGCCAGAATCAATGATGAACGAAAGGTGGGCGGCATAGCGGGCTCCAGGCAATGGCCCTGAGTGTATAGCCGATAAAGTGCGGTGCCTGGGTGAAATGTATCGGCAGGTCATAAACCCCGCGCCCACAACATTTCATTACTTTTGCCAGTCCCGTTTTTGGCCGATGCGCCGTCATGCTCCCTTGTTATAGTTCGAGCCTTATTACTCGCCAGTCAGGGATCACTGCCATGTCCGAATACCAAGCTTTCATCGTCGAACTCACCGGCAACGTTGCCCATGTGCAGATCAACCGCCCGGAAAAAATCAACGCGATGAACGCGGCGTTCTGGACCGAAATCATCGACATCTTCCAATGGGTCGAAGACACCGACGCCGTGCGCGCCGTGGTGCTCAGCGGCGCCGGCAAGCATTTCTCCTCCGGTATCGACTTGATGATGATGGCCTCGGTGGCCAATAGCTTCGGCAAGGACGTGGGCCGCAATGCACGCTTGCTGCGGCGCAAGATCCTCGAGCTGCAAGCCTCGTTCAATGCCGTCGACACCTGCCGCAAGCCGGTGCTGGCGGCGATCCAGGGTTACTGCATTGGTGGCGCCATTGACCTGATCAGCGCCTGTGACATGCGCTACGCCGCCGAAGGCGCGCAGTTCTCGATCAAGGAAATCGACATCGGCATGGCCGCCGACGTCGGCACCCTGCAACGTCTGCCACGCATCATTGGCGACGGCATGTTGCGTGAACTGGCCTACACCGGTCGCCCGTTCGGCGCAGAAGAAGCGCGCAGCATTGGCCTGGTCAATCGTGTGTATCCCGATCAGGACAGCCTGTTGGCCGGTGTAATGGAAATCGCCCATGAAATCGCGAGCAAATCACCGATTGCCGTGGCCGGCACCAAAGCCATGATCAGTTATATGCGTGACCACACAGTCAATGATGGTCTGGAATACGTTGCCACCTGGAACTCGGCTATGTTGCAATCCAACGACCTGCGCGTGGCCATCGCGGCCCATATGAGTAAGCAGAAACCCGAATTCGTGGATTGACTGACATGACCCCAGGCTGGATTACCACAACGCTGCTGGACAACGACGCCCCTGGCGGCTGGGCCGTGGCCCGCAGCCGCGAGGGCTTTTTGCATGACACCAACGGGCCGCTGTTCCCGCGTGAATGGCTCAAGCGCCAGGATCTGTCGGTGTTCGCCGAACACGGCATCGGCCACCTTGACGGCGAGCCTGTTTACTTGCTGGAGCTGAACGCGGCGGCCGAGGTGCCAGGTTGCAGTTGGCAGGGTTTGCGCGGCTTTATGTTGCAGGGCGACCACACCCTGTACAAAGTGCTGGGCTACGCCGCGCAGATCGGCACCTGGGCGCGGGAGCATCGGTTCTGTGGCAGTTGCGGCCAGGCCATGGTGCAGGTGCCGCGCGAACGTGCGATGTATTGCCAGGCCTGCGACCTGCGCAGCTACCCACGCATTTCGCCGAGCATGATTGTGCTGGTGACCCGTGGCGACGAGATTCTGCTGGCGCGGTCGCCGCGTTTTGTCACGGGTGTGTACAGCACGCTGGCGGGGTTCGCCGAGCCGGGGGAGTCGGCCGAAGACTGCCTGATCCGTGAAGTGCGCGAAGAAGTGCAGGTGGAGGTCAAGAACATCCAGTACATGGGCAGCCAGTGCTGGCCGTTCCCGCACTCGATGATGCTGGGCTTCCATGCCGAGTACGCCGGGGGTGACATCGTGCCCCAGGCTGATGAGATCGAAGACGCGCAGTGGTTCAACATTCACGACTTGCCGCCGTTGCCGGCGTCACGTTCGATCGCGCGTTACCTGATCGACCTCTACCTGGCGCGCCGTTTAGGCCACGCTGAACCAGTGTTGCCAGGCTAGGCGCACCGTCAGGCCGAGGACCACGGTGATAAACACCGGGCGAATGAATTTGGCGCCGCCGCTGATTGCGCTGCGTGCGCCAAAGAACGCGCCACACATTACCGAGAAGCCCATCGCCAGGCCGACGATCCAGTCCACCGAGCCATTGAAGATAAACACAGACAGCGCCGCTGCGTTGCTGACGAAGTTCATGCTGCGCGCCACGCCGCTGGCTTTGACCAGGTCGATAGGGTGCAGCAGCATCGTGCTGACTGTCCAGAACGCACCCGTGCCGGGGCCGGCCACGCCGTCGTAGAAGCCCAGGCCGAAGCCTTGGGTCGATTGCCATTTCTTCTTGATCGGTGCATCGGCGTCCAGCGGCGCCTTGGGCGTGCCGCCAAACAGCAAATACACACCACAGGCGAACACGATCACCGGGAGCATTTTGTTCAGGGTTTCGGCGGGCAGGTAGTGGGCGACCACGGCACCCGCCAATGCGCCGACCAGCGTGCCGACAATGGCGTGTACCCATTGGCGCGGGTGGAACAGCTTGCGCCGGTAGAAGGTGAAGCTGGCGGTGGCGGAGCCGAAGGTCGAGCTGAGCTTGTTGGTGCCCAGCACCAGGTGCGGTGGCATGCCGGCGGTAAGCAGGGCCGGCGTGGTGAGCAGCCCGCCGCCGCCGGCGATGGCGTCGATAAAGCCGGCAATAAAGGCCACGCAGGCAAGAATGGCGAGGGTGGTCAGGTCAACGCTGAGTTCGAAGGGCATGGGCAGGGCTTATTATTGGCAGGGCGCAGAAAAGGGCTGCGCCAAAGACCGGTATCTTACTTGGATCTTGTTGTTCTACGCGATCCAAATGTGGGAGCTGGCTTGCCTGCGATAGCGGCAGGGCAGGCCCAACTGCTGTAACTGACCCGACGCCATCGCAGGCAAGCCAGCTCCCACCTTTAAATCGTGCCCGCCTGACTGTGATCGTTCCCACGCTCTGCGTGGGAATGCCGCCTCTGACGCTCTGCGTCTGCTCTGGATCTTCAGCTGTGACGTTTGTCCAGCCACTCCAACGCCGTGCGCCACACACAAATCCCCAGAAAATACGCCGACATCACCGACCACAACCCAAACGTCCACGGGTTGGTATTGGGGTAGTCCACCACCATCAAAAAGCTGCACAGCAACCAGATGGTGGTCACGGCGATGTTGATCGGCATAAAGCGCTTGACCCGGAAGGGGTGCAGAAACTTCATCGGTGTCACGGTCAGCAGCGCCAGGCCGATCACTGTGGCCAAGGTCACCCAGGCGTCCGGCTGGATGATGTAAACGCACAAGGCCACCACATTCCAGGCCGCGGGAAAGCCGACAAAATAGTTGTCCTTGCTCTTCATGTTCACATTGCAGAAGCAGAACAGCGACGACACCAGGATCACCGACACGGTAAACAGGTGGGTAAAGTCCGGCAGGTCGATATAGCGGTAGATGAACAGCGCCGGAATAAATACATAGGTCAGGTAGTCAATCACCAGGTCCAGCACCGAGCCATCAAAGCTGGGCAGTACCGTGCTGACGTTCACCCGTCGCGCCAGCGAGCCATCGACGCCATCGACCACCAGCGCCAGGCCCAGCCACAGCAGGCAGGCCTTGGGTGAGTTTTCCAGCAATGCCAGGGTGGCCAGGAACGCCAGCACCACGCCGGTGGCGGTAAAGCCGTGGGCGCCCCAGGCTTTGAGTCTGGCTACATGCAGGGTCGATATCACGGGCGGCTCTCCAAAAGATGAAACAGGGCAGCCGACGACGTAACGCCGTCGAGTCTGGCCAGGGAATGCAGGTATCGACCGGGAAGGAGGGAATAAGGTTCACCGCCCCGGTGTATCACTTAGCGTAGCAAGGGTCAGACGTTTCGGCATCAACCCTGACGGAACACCAATGCCTTCAAACCGCTTTGCGGGTCGACATCGGGAAATTCCGGCGGGTTTTCCAATCGCTGCACAAAGCGCAGGCCCGGTGCTTCGCGGGTTACGCCGTCAATCAGGAAGTCTTCACCGAAGGCCGGGTCGTTCATGCAGGCCAACACCGTGCCGTGGGCTGTGAGCAAATCCGGCAGGCGGCGCAGCACGCGTTGGTAGTCTTTGGTCAGCAGAAAGCTGCCTTTCTGGAACGACGGCGGGTCGATGATCACCAGATCGTAAGGGCCGCTGTTCGTCACCTTGGCCCACGATTTGAACAGGTCGTGGCCCAGGAAGCTGACGTTACTCAGGTCATGACCATTGAGGCGATGGTTGTCGCGCCCGCGACTCAAGGCGCCACGGGCCATGTCCAGGTTTACGACATGGTCGGCGCCGCCTTCGATGGCGGCCACCGAGAAACCACAGGTGTAGGCGAACAGGTTGAGCACGCGCTGGCCCTTGGCCTGTTCGCGCACCCAGTTGCGGCCGTAGCGCATGTCGAGGAACAGGCCGCTGTTCTGTTTTTTACCCAGGTCGATCAGGTAACGCAGGCCGCCTTCGGTAATGGTCAGCTCGTCAACGGCCTCGCCCGAGAGCCATTCGGTGGTGCTTTGCGGCAGGTAGCGGTGTTGCAGGGCAACGGTGTAAGCGCTGAACTGCGTTTGCAGCAGTTGTTTAAGGGCTTCGAGCTGCGCAGGCTCGGGTTCCTTGAACAACGAGACCAGCAGCACGCCCTGCAACCAGTCCACCGTCAGTTGCTCCAGGCCCGGCCAGCAGCGGCCACGGCCGTGGAACAGGCGCCGGGTTTCACTCGGCGGGTTGGCCAGGGCGGTGAGCAAATGGGCGTGCAGGGTAGCGAGTGCGTCTGGGTTCATCGTTGAGCGTCAGTCGTTGAGCGGGCGGCATTTTAAACACAGTTGCGGTGCTTCGTCGTGTTTGAGCACAACGTGCTGCTAAAAAGATGATTGGCAGTGATTCATGCTCAAAATGCTTGAACCTGCGCTTGATAACAGGCAAAAAATCCTCAGGCACCGACATAAACTGGAAAAAAAGCCCGGAGGTGCCCATGAACGGTTTCGCGAGTGCAGTCAATCACACAGCCCAAGACCCACAAGAACTGGATGAGTGGCGCGACGCCCTGGCCTCGCTGGTGGCCAATGCCGGGCCAGAACGGGCGCGCCAGATCCTCGACCTGCTGGCCCGTGAAGGCAGCGCACCGCACATCGACTGGAAACCGCGCCACGGCACGCCCTACGTCAACAGCATCAGCGTTGAGCAGCAACCGGCGTTTCCCGGTGACTTGGCCACCGAAGAACGCATCGCCTCGCTGGTGCGCTGGAACGCTCTGGCCATGGTGGTGCGCGCCAACCAGGCGTATGGCGAACTCGGTGGCCATATCGCCAGTTATGCGAGTGCGGCGGACTTGTTCGAAGTCGGCTTTAATCACTTCTTCCGGGCGCGCAGCGACACCTTCGGTGGCGATCTGGTGTTCTACCAGCCGCACTCGGCACCGGGCATTTATGCCCGCGCTTATCTGGAAGGGCGCCTGACGGAAAACGACCTGGCGCACTACCGCCAGGAAATCGGCGGGCCAAAAGCCGGCGCACGCGGCCTTTCCAGCTACCCGCACCCGTGGCTGATGCCGGACTTCTGGCAGTTTCCCACCGGCTCCATGGGCATCGGCCCGATCAGCTCGATTTTCCAGGCGCGCTTCATGCGCTATCTGCAACATCGCGGCTTGCTGGACACCACCGACCGGCACGTCTGGGGTGTGTTCGGCGATGGCGAAATGGACGAGCCGGAAAGCATGTCGGCCCTGACCCTGGCTGCCCGCGAAGGCCTGGACAACCTGACCTGGGTGGTTAACTGCAACCTGCAGCGCCTCGACGGTCCGGTGCGCGGCAACGGGCGCATCATCGACGAACTCGAAGCCTTGTTTGCCGGTGCCGGCTGGAACGTGATCAAGCTGGTGTGGGGCTCGGACTGGGACGCCTTGCTGGCCAAGGACACTGACGGTTCACTGGTGGAAACCTTGTCGAACACCGTCGACGGGCAATTCCAGACCTTTGCCGCCAAAGACGGCGCCTATAACCGCGAGCACTTCTTCGGCCAAAGCGAGTCGCTGGCGGCCCTGGTGGCGGGCATGAGCGACGAGCAAATCGACCGCCTCAAGCGCGGTGGCCACGATATGGTCAAGATCCACGCCGCCTACCATGCCGCGCGCCGGGTAAAAGGCCAGCCCACGGTGATCCTGGCCCAGACCAAAAAGGGCTTCGGCATGGGCGAAGCCGGGCAGGGCAAGATGACCACGCACCAGCAGAAGAAGCTCGATCGCGACGCGCTGCTCGCTTTTCGCAATCGCTTCCAGTTGCCGCTCACGGATGCGCAGACCGAATCCTTAAGTTTTTTCAAACCCGCCGAGGACAGCGTTGAACTGCGTTACCTGCATCAACGTCGGCATAAACTCGGCGGTTATGTGCCAAGCCGCAGCCCGCTGGCCGCACCCGTCAGCGTGCCCCCGGTGGCGGGTTACGCCGGGTTCGCCATCGCAGCCGCCGGAAAGGAAATGTCCACCACCATGGCGTCTGTGCGCATGCTCACCAACTTGCTCAAGGACAAGGCGTTGGGCCCGCGCATCGTGCCGGTCGTCGCGGATGAGGCACGCACCTTCGGCATGGCCAACCTGTTCAAGCAGATCGGCATCTATTCCAGTGTTGGGCAACGTTACGAACCCGAAGACATCGGCTCGATCCTCAGCTACCGCGAGGCCACCGACGGGCAAATTCTCGAAGAAGGCATCAGCGAGGCCAGCGCCATCAGCTCCTGGGTGGCGGCCGCCACCAGTTATTCGGTGCATGGGCTGCGCATGTTGCCGTTCTATATCTATTACTCGATGTTCGGCTTCCAGCGCGTCGGCGACCTGATCTGGGCTGCCGCCGACCAGCGCGCCCGTGGTTTCCTGCTCGGCGCCACCGCCGGGCGCACCACCCTGGGCGGCGAAGGCTTGCAGCATCAGGACGGCAGCAGCCACTTGGCAGCCGCGACGGTGCCCAACTGCCGCGCCTACGACCCGGCGTTTGCCGGCGAGTTCGCGGTGATCCTCGACCACGGTATGCGTCAGATGCTGGAGCACGATGTGGACGAGTTCTACTACGTGACCCTGATGAACGAAAACTACCCGCAACCGACGCTGCCGGCAGGCGTGGAGGCGGCGATTATCAAGGGCATGTATCGGTTGCAAGGTGCTGCGGATGCCAAGGTGCGCCTGCTCGGCTCGGGCACACTGGTGCGTGAGGCCCAGGCAGCCGCGCAGTTACTGGAGGAGGATTGGCAGGTGGCGAGCGAGGTGTTCAGCGTGACCAGTTTCAGCGAGCTGGCACGGGATGCGCGACAGGTGGAGCGCTGGAATCGGTTGCATCCTCAGGATATGAAGCGCTCCAGTCATGTGAATGCATGTTTGCCTAAAGGTGTACCGGTGATTGCGGTGTCCGACTATGTACGGGCGGTGCCGCAGATGATCGCTTCGTATCTGGACAGCAGCTACACGGTGTTGGGCACCGACGGCTTTGGGCGTAGCGATACTCGGGCAGCGTTGCGTGATTTCTTTGAGGTGGATCGCTATCACATTGTGCTGGCGGCGCTGACGGCGTTGGTGGAGCAGGGCCGTCTGGAACCCGAGGTTTGTCAGCAGGCGATCGAGCGGTATGGCGTACAGGCGGAGCGCGAGCCTTCCTGGACCTCTTGAACCCCTGTTAAGCCTGCTGCCTCAGTGAGCTGATGATGAATGCATGCAGGCTATCAACCGCTTCAGACCCGCGCGAGGCCCGGCTTCGCAGGATTGAAACCTCCATGGGTTCAATCCTGCCCAAGCCGTGCTCGCTGCCCAGAACCTGAAGCGATGCCTGCACGGTACATTGGGTGATTGCGGCAATCGCCAGCCCACCTTCAACGGCGGCTAGTTGGCCGGCAAGGCTGGAGCTGTTGTAAACCACCTTGAATTCACGTCCCTTTTGGCTCAGTGAGTTCACCGCATAACGTCTGGCCAGGCTTGCACTTTCGTAGACGGCGATAGGTAGCGGATCGCGCCTCCACAGTTCGAACTGGGGCGAACCGACCCATACCATGGGTTCCTTAAACAGAAAAGTGCCGCTTTGAGGGGCGTCACGCGACACGAGTGCAAGATCAAGGTCGCCGCTGCGCACACGCGGGATGAGTGCGGCCGACTGTTCGCAAGTCAGTTCTATTTCCACACCCGAATAGCGCGGCAAAAAACGCTTGAGCACCGGCGTGAGATACATCGCCGCGTAGTCTTCCGCAACGCCAAGGCGGATGCGTCCGGTCAATTCTTCACCGTGAAAGGCCGCTTGGGTCTCGGCGTGCAGTGCGAGCAGGCGCCGGGCGTAGCCCAGCAGTAGCTGACCGTCCGCCGTCAGTTGAAGGTGACGCGGGCCACGGCTCAACAACTGCCGCCCCAGCGCTGTCTCCAGTTTTTTCATTTGCATGCTGACGGCGGACTGCGAGCGGTTGACCTCATGGGCCGCGCCAGAGAGCGAGCCGGCATCCACCACGGCCACAAAGCATTTGAGCCAATCGATCTGCAAATTGCTGGCAGGCATCCAGGTGACCTCTATTCGTTAATCGAATGGCTGTGACGTAAATTATGCGCTTTTCAAGAGGTTTGTTCACCCGCAAAATCCTCGCCTCAACCCCTGCCTGCTGGATTTGACCATGCCATTCGACACCTGGTTGCTCTACCTGGTTACCTGCTGCGGCATCGCTATAGTGCCAGGGCCCAATGCGTTATTAGTGCTGACCCATGGCGCCATTCACGGGCGTCGCAAAACACTCTTCACGATTTCGGGCGGCGTACTCGGATTTGCCGTGGTGCTGTCGTTTTGCGCTTTAGGCTTGGGGGCACTGATCCAGGCGTCTGCCACCTGGTTCACGGCACTGAAGGTGGTTGGCGGGCTGTACCTGATCTGGCTGGGGTTTGGGTTGTGGCGCTCGGCGCCTGTGAGTCTTGAGGCAGCCGTTACGACCAGCCTGCGAAGCTGGTCGCTGTTTCGCCAAGGGCTGGTATCGGCGATTTCAAACCCCAAGGCGCTGCTGCTGTTCACCGCCTTCATTCCACCTTTTCTGGACCCACACCGAAGCCTCATCGCGCAGACGGCCGCTATTGCGCTGACTTACGCCGTGGTGGAGTTTGTTGTTGAATATCTGGTGGCCAGCGCAGCACATCGGGTCAGGCCCTGGTTAGCCCGAACCGGACGCCGATTCAATAAAGTCTGCGGTGGTTTTTTTGTGCTGTTCGGGTTAGCGCTGCCTGTCCATAGCTGACGGCAAGTCTAGAAGGTGGCGATCAGTGCTGGCCCAAAGGCTTCTTTCAAAAAGCCCGGCGCGATATAGCGTTCGTAATGCGCCTCGGACAGCAGGAAAAACTCGCGGTCAATCGCATCACGCAAATCTGCCAGGTGACGCTCGCGAAACTCCGGCAGCAGCGCCAGCCCATACGCGTCCAGCTTGGATATCACCCGCGCGCCCCGGGCAATCAGCTGGTACGCCCAGCAGTACGGCGACTGGTGTGGCATAAAGCGAATTTTGCGGGTTTCAAGTTGCTGGCGCAAAAGCTGCGGGTCAAACACCTCAAGCTTGCTGGCCATCACCTGCACCAGCAACTGTTCCAGGCGCAGCCACACCGCCTGTTTTTCCTCGGCGTTGTAACCATTCCACTGGATGACTTCATGGTGATAACGCTTGCAGCCCCGGCAGACCAGGTCGCCGTAAACGGTGGAGCACAGGCCGACGCAGGGCGTTTTGATGGTTTGGTTGGGCATAAAGTTTGTACGCAAGTCTAAAAAATACCGCTAACCCATGTGGGAGCGGGCTTGCCCGCGATAGCTGAGTGTCAGCCAATATATGCTTAACTGACCCGCCGCCATCGCGGGCAAGCCCGCTCCTACATTTTTAATCCCAGCTCAGCGCGCCGCCAGTCTGGTACTCGATCACACGGGTTTCGAAGAAGTTTTTCTCTTTCTTCAAGTCCATGATCTCGCTCATCCACGGGAACGGGTTAGTCGTCCCTGGGTACTCTTCTTTCAGGCCGATCTGCGACAGACGACGGTTCGCGATGAACTTAAGGTAATCCTCCATCATCGCCGCATTCATGCCCAACACCCCACGCGGCATGGTATCGCGCGCATATTCAATCTCCAGCTGCGTCCCCTGCAAAATCATCTGGGTCGCTTCTTCCTTCATCTCGGCATCCCACAAATGCGGGTTTTCGATTTTGATCTGGTTGATCACATCGATACCGAAGTTCAGGTGCATCGACTCATCGCGCAGGATGTACTGGAACTGCTCGGCCACGCCGGTCATTTTGTTGCGACGGCCCATGGACAGGATCTGGGTGAAGCCGCAGTAGAAGAAGATGCCTTCCAGGACGCAGTAGTAGGCGACCAGGTTGCGCAGCAGTTCTTTGTCGGTTTCGACGGTGCCGGTTTCGAACTTCGGATCGGAGATCGAACGGGTGTATTTCAGGCCCCAGGCGGCTTTTTTAGCCACCGATGGGATCTCGTGGTACATGTTGAAGATCTCGCCTTCATCCATGGCCAGCGATTCGATGCAGTATTGGTAGGCGTGGGTGTGGATCGCTTCTTCGAAGGCCTGGCGCAAGATGTACTGGCGGCATTCCGGGTTGGTGATCAGGCGGTACACGGCCAGGACCAGGTTGTTGGCAACCAGGGAGTCGGCGGTGGAGAAGAAGCCGAGGTTGCGCATGACGATGCGGCGTTCGTCGTCGGTGAGGCCTTCGGGGTTTTTCCACAGGGCGATGTCGGCGGTCATGTTGACCTCTTGCGGCATCCAGTGGTTGGCGCAGCCGTCGAGGTACTTTTGCCAGGCCCAGTCGTACTTGAAGGGCACGAGTTGGTTGAGGTCGGCGCGGCAGTTGATCATGCGCTTTTCGTCAACGGCGACGCGGGCGGCGGAGCCTTCCAGCTCGGCGAGGCCTTCGGCGACGTCGAGTTTGTCCAGGGCGGCCTTGGCGCGGATGATCGCGGCCGAGTCGTTGGCGGTCACGTTGCGCGCTTCCAGAGCAGCAGCGGCGCCGGCACCGTCAAGGCGGTCCATGTTGGCTTCGCTGGCGTGGCCGGCGTTGGCGCCTTTGATCACCGCTGCACCGGTGTCTTCGTTGTCGACTTCATCCCAACTCAACATTGAAATTCTCCTTCCTGGTACTCGAAAAATAGGTTTTTGCAGGCTTCAAGGCATTGAAATACTGCGCAGAGTGTGGTCGGTAAATACCGATACTGCACACTATGTAGTGGTGATTTGTGTTTGTGGGCACACTATATGGTGTGTAACAAAACAGGTCAACGCACAAGATGTGCGGTCTTGGGTCGCGGCACATCGCCGGTTGAGCTATAAAACCTGGGTTCATTGGCTGCCGGTGGAATTTCAAGGGAATGAAAAACGTACTGATCCGATCCGCCCTGCTGGACGACGCGCAAAGCATCTTCGAGGTGCATAAGCATTCCGTCGAAAACCTCTGCACGGGCGACTACGGCCCCGAGCAGATCGCCATGTGGCTCAACGGCCGCTCACCCGCGACCTACCGCGAGGCCATTGCTGCCGGCAACCTGTGGCTGGCACACACCGACAGGCTGCAGGGTTTTATCGAAATCGACGGCCATGAAATCAGCAAACTGTTTGTGCGCGGCGATGCCGCCGGGCAGGGCATTGGTGCGCGCCTGCTCAATGAGGCCTTGCAGCGCATCAAGAACGCCGGCCATGCCAAGGCCTGCCTGGAAGCGACCCTCAACGCCGAAAACTTCTATGCCGCCTTCGGGTTTCGCAAGGTCGGCGAGGGCACCTTCAGTCGGGGCAACAGCCCGGTGTCCATCGAGATTATCAAGATGGAGCTCGCGCTGTAGCGGGGGCATGATAAAAACTCACAGCCCCATGACTTTTAATGGTTACGGGCGCTTTTGCCGTCAGTGCTAAAAATTCGCCAACCAGCTCCCCATAACAACAATGAGCGTTTGCGAAAATGAAAGCACTTGATCTGTACATCGGCGAAGGCTTCGAAGGCCCAGGCGTCAATGCTGCCCACATCAATATTCTGATCGGCCCCCGCAACGGCCCTGCCGGCCAAGCGTTCGCCAACAGCCTCGCGTCCCCAAGCCAGGGCCATTGCCCGTTCATGGTGATTGCCCAGCCGAATATCCCGGTCAAACCCATGACCCTCTACGTCAACAAAGCCGCGATCGGCAGCGATCTGCATGGCAACGCCACTTGGGGCGCGTCCCAGGCCGGCATCGCCAAGGCGGTGCTCGAAGCCTTGCTGGACGGCACCTTGCCGCCGGAAGCCGAAGACGAGTGGGCAATTGTCACTGCCAACTGGGTCAACCCGGGCTGCGACGACCTCGATGCGGTCTACCTGAACAACTACAACGCCTGCCGCACCGCCATCCGCGCGGCCCTCAATGGCACGCCGTACACCGCGCAACTGGCGGATGTGGTCAACCACATCAGCAACCCTTTCTACACGCCAAAGGCCTGAGGAGACTGCCATGCAATACATTCGTTTGGGCAACTCCGGCTTGCAAGTCTCGCGTCTGTGCCTGGGCACCATGAACATGGGCACCCCGGACTGGAAACCGTGGATTTTCGATGAAAAGCAAAGCGAGCCGATCGTCGCCCACGCCCTGGACAACGGGGTTAACTTCATCGATCTGGCCGACTTCTATTCCGCAGGCGTCGGCGAAGAAGTGGTGGGGCGCATCCTCAAGCGCGTGGCACGGCGTGAAGACATTGTGGTCACCACCAAGGTCGGCTACGGCACCCGCAGTGGCATCAATGCCAGCGGCCACTCGCGCAAGCACATCATGGACAGCATTGACGCATCCCTCAGCCGTCTGGGCATGGATTACGTCGACGTGTTCATGCTGCATTACTTCGATGTGAACACCCCGGTCGAAGAAACCATGGCGGCGATGAACGACATCGTGCGTTCCGGCAAGGCTCGCTACATCGGCGTGTCGACCATGCTCACCGGTCAACTGGCGAAAATCCTCATGGCCTGCGAACGCAATGGTTGGGTCAAGCCGATCAATATGCAGCTGCAACTGAACTGCGCCTACCGCGAAGAAGAGCGCGAGATGATCCCGTTCTGCCGCGACCAGGGCCTGGGCGTCTCGGTGTTCAGCCCGCTGGCCCGTGGCCTGTTGACCGGCGAAGTGCAGTCGACGCGCAACCAGACCGACTTTTTCACCCAGCAGATGTACAGCGACCAGGCCTCGTTCGACATCGCCCATTCGGTTCAGCGTGTGGCACGTGCCCGTGGTGTGTCCAATGCACAGATCGCCCAGGCCTGGGTCGCCAACCACCCAGGCGTCGACGTGATGCTGGTGGGCGCCGATACCACCGCGCAGTTCGACAGCGCGCTGGCGGCCTTGGACACCCAGCTCGACGCCGAAGAACTGCACGAGCTGGAACGCAATTACACGCCGTGCGACGTGATCAATGATTACACCGCCGGCAAGCGCATCCTGCGCGCGGCCCGCCCGGGCCTGGACCGTTTCAACCTGATCGAGGCCGTGGCATGAACCCGCTGATCCGTACTGGCAACTACATCGATGGCCAATGGTCCAGCGGTGGGCCGAGTTATCCGGTGGTCAACCCGGCCAATGGCGCGCTGATCGTTGAGGTGCAACGCGCTGGCGCTGAAGAAACCCACCTGGCCATCGACGCCGCCAACCGCGCACTGCCGGCCTGGCGCAAGCTCACCGCCAAGGAGCGTAGCCAGCGCCTCAAGCGCTGGAGCGAGTTGATGCTCAGCAATCAGAAAGACCTGGCCCGGCTGCTGAGTCTGGAGCAGGGTAAACCCTTGGCCGAAGCCATGGGCGAAGTGGTCTACGCCGCCAGCTTTCTGGAGTGGTTTGGTGAAGAGGCCAAGCGTGCCTATGGCGACGTGATACCGACCCACAAAGCCGACGCGCGCATTATTGTGACCAAGGAAGCCATCGGCGTGGTCGCGGCAATCACGCCGTGGAACTTCCCGCTGGCCATGGTCACCCGCAAGGTCGGCCCGGCGTTGGCGGCCGGTTGCACGATGATTCTCAAACCATCGGAAGAAACGCCGCTGTCGGCGTTTGCCCTGGCGGTACTGGCCGAGCAGGCGGGCATTCCGGCCGGGGTGTTCAATATTGTCTCCGGCGATGCTGTGGCCATCGGCGGCGCGCTGCAAGCTTCCAGCGTAGTGCGCAAGCTGTCGTTCACCGGCTCCACGCGCATCGGCAAACTGCTGATGCGCCAGGCCGCCGACACGCTGAAAAAAGTCTCGCTGGAACTGGGCGGCAACGCGCCGTTTATCGTGTTCGACGACGCCGACCTGGACGCCGCCGTCAAAGGCGCCATGGCGTCCAAGTTCCGCAACACCGGGCAGACCTGCGTGTGCGTCAACCGTTTCTTTATCCAGGACAGCGTTTACGACGCCTTCACGCGCAAACTGGCCGAAGCCGTCAGCGCCATGCGTGTGGGCAGTGCGCTGGACGGCGACACCGAGCAAGGCCCGCTGATCAATGCGGCGGCCTTGGCCAAGGTTGAAGCGCATGTGGGCGATGCGCTGGAGAAGGGCGCCAAACTGCTCTGCGGCGGCCGTCGCCATGCATTGGGCGGCACCTTTTTCGAACCGACCATTCTCACCGAAGCCCATGGCGAGATGCTGATCGCCCAGGAAGAGACCTTTGGCCCGGTAGCCGCGTGCTTTCGCTTCAAGGATGAGACCGAGGTGCTGCAACGTGCCAATGACACGCCGTTCGGCTTGTCCGCCTACTTCTACAGTCGCGATATCGGCCGGGTGTGGCGCATGGCCGAAGGTCTGGAGGCGGGCATGGTCGGCATCAACGAAGGGATCATCTCCACCGAGGTTGCGCCGTTTGGTGGGATCAAGGAATCAGGCCTGGGCCGTGAAGGTTCCAAGTATGGGCTGGATGATTACCTGGAGATCAAATACCTGTTGATGGGAGGGCTGTAAGACCACGCAGTCCTAATGTGGGAGCTGGCTTGCCTGCGATAGCGGTGGGTCAGTTCCCGATCATTTAGCTGATCCACCGCTATCGCAGGCAAGCCAGCTCCCACATAGAGCAATTATTCGGCATAAGCCCGCTGTTACTCCGTCAAGAACAACAAAATGGAGAACACCATGACCGCTCAACCCGTCAAAATCGACGACCTGCCCATCGGCCGTTTTCACCTGAAAATCGCCGGCCTCACCTTCGGCGCGCATTTCACTGACGGCTATATCCTTGGCCTGATCGGTATCGCTTTCACCCTGCTCAGCCCACAGATGCAATTGGATGCCTTCTGGCAAGGCCTCATCGGCGCTTCGGCGCTGATCGGGCTGTTTGTGGGCAGCCTGTTTTTCGGCTGGATTTCCGACAGCCTCGGCCGGCAGAAAATCTTCCTGGTCAGCTTTGTACTGATTACCGTCGCGTCAGTGATGCAGTTCTACGCTGAAACGGCCATGGGCCTGTTGCTGTGCCGCATCCTCATCGGCATTGGCCTGGGCGGTGATTTCAGCGTGGGTCACGCCATGCTCGCCGAGTTCGCGCCGAAGAAGCATCGCGGCGTGTTGCTCGGCTCCTTCAGCGTGGTCTGGACCGTTGGTTATGTGGCGGCAACCTTTGTCGGTACCGCGATGCTCAGCCTCGGCGACGACGCCTGGCGCTGGATGCTGGCGTCGTCGGCGATTCCGGCCGGGTTGATCCTGATCGCCCGAATCGGCACACCGGAATCACCGCGTTGGCTGGTCAACCGTGGGCGCATCGCCGAGGCCCGTGCCATCGTCAAAAAGCACTTGGGCGAGCATGTGGTGTTGGATGAAGAACCGCCGACGCAGACCCGTTCCGGTTATGGCGTGTTGTTCAGTCGTGAGTACCGTAAGCGCACCGCGTTTAATTGCCTGTTTTTTGTCTGCATTGTGATGCCGTATTTCGCGATCTATACCTTTCTGCCGTCGATCCTGCAGAAGATGGGGTTGTCCCAGGGATTTGGGACTGAGTTGCTGCTTAACCTGTTGCTGATTGTCGGTGCGTTGATTGGTATTTGGTGCACGGTGAAGTTCTCGCGGCGGGGTTTTTTGATCAATTCGTTCATCATTCTCGCGGCGGCGTTGTTTCTACTGGCGGTGTTGCCGGGGAGTATGGCGTGGTTGATGGTGCTGACCTTTGGTGTGTTCACGCTGGTGTTGTCGGCGGTGAGCAATTTGGTTGGCGTGTTCCCGGCCGAAAGCTTTCCTACCGAAGTGCGTGCCAGCGGTATTGGCCTGGCGACAGCGGTAAGCCGCTTGGGGTCGGCGGTCAGCACGTTTTTGCTGCCGTTGAGTGTGGCGGGCATTGGCTTGAGCCCGACCATGGGGATTCTCGCGGCTATCCTGATGTTGGGTGCGATCATCTCTTGGGCATGGGCGCCAGAGACCAAGGCGTTGACCTTGAGCCAGGCGTGCAAAGCCCAAGCGCCGTCGGTGTCAGGGATTGCTGACCTGGCCCAGCCACTGCGTAAACAAGCGAACCTTGGATAATCCCTGCTTGTCTGCCGCCACATCCAGCCAATAACCATAGGGGCCGATCACTTCCACGTGAGTGATCGGCACTAAACTGCCATTGGCCAATTCACGTTCGATCATCTGCCGGTCGATCACCGCCAGGCCACCGCCGGCCAGGGCGGTATGGATCACCTGGTCCAGAGTGCTGAATTCCAGGCCCTGGCCCGCATCGATGTCGTCTCGGCCCATGGCCGCCAGCCAGTTCTCCCAAACCTTCAAACGCTTACCGTCGTGCAGGATATGCAGCAGTGGGAAACGCCGCAGATCCGGCGGCTGGTCACCTTCGAACAACTCCGGGCTGGCTACGGCGATATGCCGCTCCATCACCAACAGCTCACTGCTGCAATGCGGGTCCGCCTGCAGGCCGAAACGAATCCGGCAGTCAATCTCCGCGAGGCTGTCGTGGGTGTTTTGATGGGTGACACTGAGGTTGATATCCGGGTAGCGCTCGCAGAAACGCCGCAAGTGCGCCGACAACCAGCGCGTGGCCCAGGTAGGCGGTGCGACCACGCGCAGGCGCTGGCGCAGGTTGGGCACGCGTACGGCTTGCAGGGCGCGCTCGATATGGTCGAAGGCGTCGCTCAGGTGCGGCGAGAGGGCAAAGCCGGCTTCGGTCAGGGACAGGCCCTGGGGCGTGCGAATGAACAGGGCAACGCCGAGGTAGTCTTCCAGTTGCTTGATCTGGCGGCTGACCGCGCCCTGGGTAACGTTGAGGCCCACGGCGGCCTGGCTGAAGCTGCGATGGCGGGCGACTTCTTCGAAGACGCGTAGCATGTTGAGGGCGGGCAGGTGACGCATGGGTGTGGTCCATACTTGTTATTTTTATGGTGTCTTTGCTGGCCTCATCACAGGCAAGCCCTCTCCCAAACTGGCAACGCATTTCAATATGGGAGCTGGCTTGCCTGCGATAGCGTCAGTGGCCTATTAGAAGTAGTAACCGATGTTCATGTACAGCTGATTTTCCAACTGATTACTGCCGCCTGCGCCCAAACTCTGGGTGTAGCTGCTGCCGCCAATGTACGGGTCGTTCTTGCCGATCAGCCACTCCGTCGCTACCCATAATTTACTGACCGAAAACGATGTACCCAGGATCAGTCGCTGTGAGGTTTTGAAGTCATTGTCAGACTTGTCAAAGGCACTGTAGTTGGCATACAGCTTCACACCGCTGATCTGATCGAACAGGTACTTGCCGCCCACGTCGTAACTCAAATCCGCCACATACAAGTTGCCGCGACTGGCGACGTTGAAGGTGCCGTCATACCCGCCCAGCGTCACCACGCCGTCGGTGCCTTCGTTGCGCGGCGACATTTGCTGGCGTGCCGCCTGCAGTTGCACACCCCACGGGCCGTTCTTGCCCAGGTAGTGAATGGCCACAGCGTTGCGGCGGCCGTCGTTGCCGGTGTCTTTGTTCTCCAGGGTCGAGGTCAAGCCGGAGAGGCCGACTTCGGATTTCCAGTTACCCAGGTCCATAGCCTTGGCCACGCGTACCACCACGGTGTTGCGTTCCTGGTTGTTGCTGCCGTCGGCCACGTAGCTGTCGGCTTCGGAGACCACGCTGGAATAGGTCACGCCTTTGCTGGTGCCTTTACCTTGCCACGCCGGCCGCAGGTAGTAACCGGCCTGAATATTCCAGTCACCGCTTTGCTGGATGTATTTGGCGCCGACCTGTTGCACGTCTTCCAGACCAATCACATTGCCCAGGGTTTCGTAGAAGGTGCTGCCGAAATAGGGCTGCAAGCCGAACGGCACGGTGTTCAGACCCACTTGCACTTGCTGGTCGGGATTGAACTTGTAGCCCACCCACGCGAATTTGGCGAACTGGATATCACCGTAGTTCTTGGTGTACTGGTACGGGTACGAACGCCCGTAGAAGCGGTACTGCGCTTCACCGATCCAGGTGTCGGAGTTGTACTTGGCGCTGAGGAACGCGGTGTCGAGGCCGAACTTCTGGATGCCACGATCCGGGTCATAGTCCCAGCGCGCGCGTACGGCGCCCCCGAGGTCGAGGTTGTCGGTGACCTGGATGGCCATGGCAGGCGCCGCGAGGGTGCCGAGCACGGGGACCAGGGCAATAAAACGTAGGGTTGGTCGCATGGTTTTACTCTCGTTATTAGTTATTTTTGGCAACAGCAGCCCGTTGCCGCAGCGGACGCTGCGACGCAGGGAAAGGGAAAACTCAGTGAGCCGCGGGGCGGATCAACCTTAATGGCGGCCCGGCAGCCGGTAATTGCGTGGCGCCCGGTGCGGCGGCAAGCAGCGCCTGGGTGTAGCTGTTCTGGGGCCGCAACAGCACCTGTTCGGCGCTGCCGTATTCGACCACTTCGCCCTGGCGCATTACGGCGATGTGGTCGCTGATTTGCGCCGCCACGCGCAGGTCGTGGGTGATAAACAGGATGCTCAGGTTGAGTTGCTTTTGCAGATCGGCCAGCAGCTCCAGCACCTGCTTTTGCACCGACACATCCAGCGCCGAGACGCTTTCATCGGCGATCAACACTTCCGGGCGCATGGCCAGGGCGCGGGCGATGCCGATGCGCTGGCGCTGGCCACCGGAAAACTGCCGGGGTTTGCGCTTGAGCGCATCGCGCTTGAGGCCCACTTGTTCAAGCAAATCACCGGCCTCGGCCCAGGCGTCCTTGGCCGATAAACCACGCAGTTGCGCAGCACGGGCAATGATGTCGCCGACTCGATGGCGCGGGTTGAGCGACCCATACGGGTCCTGGAAGATCATTTGGATGCGCCGCCGATTGGCCGCCAATGCTGAGCCGCGCAAGGCCAGGAAGTCCGTATCACCGACCCATACATGCCCGCTGTCGCTGTCCACCAGGCGGATTGCAGCCTTGACCAGCGTGCTTTTCCCCGAGCCGGACTCGCCGACAATCGCCAGTGTTTTGCCGCGTGGCAGGTTCAGCGATACGTTACGCAAGGCCGCGACCGAGCTGCCGCCGACGGTGTAGGTCTTGGTCAGGTTCTCGATGCGCAGCGCCAGCTCGCCGTCGGCACTGGGTGTGTGCAGTTCAGGATGCAGCGCCGGCACCGCCGCGATCAACTTGCGGGTGTAGGCGTGGGCCGGGGCGTTGAGCACCTGGTCGCGCTCGCCGATTTCCACCAGGCGGCCGCCTTCCATCACCGCAATACGGTCGGCAATCTGCGCTACCACCCCGAAGTCGTGGGTGATAAACAAAATGCCATGCTGGCCGCGCCCGCGCAGGTCGCGCACCAGCTTTAACACCTGAGCCTGGGTGGTGACGTCGAGGGCGGTGGTCGGTTCGTCGGCGATCAGTAAGTCGGGGTTCATCGCCAAGGCCATGGCGATCACTACCCGCTGGCATTGGCCGCCGGAGAGTTGATGGGGAAAGCTGTTGGCGATGCGCGGCGGGTCGGGCAACTGGGTGGATTCCAGCAGTGCGAGCATGCGTTCGCGGCGTTCGCGCTGGGGCATCTGCGGCGCATGGATATCGAAGATTTCTTCGACTTGCTTGCCGATCCGGATCGCCGGGTTCAACGCTGCCATGGGCTCCTGGAAAATCATTGCGATGCGGTTGCCGCGCAGCTGGCGCAGGCGGGTTTCGTCGAGGGTGCAAATATCATCGCCAAGAAAGTCGATCACCCCACCGGCGTGGCGCAAGCCTTTGGCGTAGTCGCCCATAATCGCCGCCGACAGCACCGATTTGCCGGAGCCGGATTCGCCGATCACACAGAGGATTTCGCCCTTGCGTACCTCCAGGCTGATGCCGTGCACCGCATGGCTGCGGTCTGCGCCGACAGGCAGTTCAATCGAGAGGTTTTGCACGCGCAATACAGGTTGTGGGTTCATGCTCAATTCCTTGCGCCTTGCTGGGCGTTTTCATCCAGGCCGTCCGCCAGCAGGCTCAAGCCCAGCATCAGGGTGGAGATGGCAATGCACGGGAAGATCACCAGGTGCGGGAAGGCGATGGCCATGGCGCGGCCGTCGTTGATCATGCCGCCCCAGTCGGGTGTGGGCGGCGGCAGGCCGAGGCCGAGAAAACCCAGGGCGCCGATCATGATCGCGGTGTAACCGATGCGCAGGCAAAAATCCACGATCAACGGGCCACCGCAGTTGGGCAAAATCTCCACCAGCATGATGCGCAGCGAGCCTTCGCCCTGGGTGATTGCACTGAGCACGTAGTCGCGCGAGCGAATATCGATGGTCAGCGCACGCATGATGCGAAAGATCGCTGGCGCACTGGTAAACGTCACCGCAATCAGGATGTTCAGCGCCGAGGCGCCGAGGGCAATGATGATCACGATGTACAACACCAGCACCGGGAACGACAGCACGGTGTCGGCCACATACGACAGCAGCGCATCGACCCAGCCGTTGAAGTAACCGGCACACAGGCCCATGGCGATACCGACGGCGAACGCCGTGAGCGTGGCCAGGATCGACCAGAACAGCACCGTGCGGGTGCCCCAGATCAGCCGCGAGAGGATGTCGCGACCGATCATGTCAGTGCCCAGCAGGAAGCTCTGGCCGTTGTCGCTGGTGGTCATTGGCGTGAGCAATGGGGTGAAGCTTTCCAGTGGGTCATGGGGCGCGAGCCAAGGCGCGAACACTGCGATGAGCACCCAGCCGCCGACCAGCAACAAACCGAGTAACGCCAGGGGATGTTTGAAGGCTTGCAGGCGATTCATTGAGCACCTCCGCCAAGGCTGCGCAGGGTGATGCGCGGGTTGAGCCAGGTGTAGGCCAGATCCGAGAAGATCTTGGTAACCCCCACCACCACGGCGCTGACCATCGCGCAGGCTTCGATCAGGTACACGTCATGGTTCAGCGACGCTGTGTAGAGCAGCGAGCCGAAGCCCTTGTAGGCGAAGAACACCTCGACCACGATCACGTTGGACAGCAGCCACGGGATGTAGAGCATGATCACGGTGATCGGCGCGATCAGTACGTTACGCAGGGCATGGCGTACCACGATGCGCGCGGTGGAGGCGCCTTTGAGCCGCGCGGTGCGGATGTAGGGCGACTGCATCACTTCGACCATCGACGCCCGGGTGATCCGCGCCAGGTAGCCGATGCCGAACAGGCACAGCACCATCAACGGCAACACCAGTTGCACGGCGCTGAAACCATCGCTCATGCTGCTCACGCCTGGCAGCCAGTTGAGCCAGAACACAAAGATCGCCGAGACGAACACTGCACTGGCAAAGTCGGGGATCGAGGTGGTGACGATCGACAGGAACGACACCAGCCGGTCCAGCAGCGAACCCTGGCGAATGCCGGCGAGAATGCCTAAGGTCAACGCCACGGGCACCATCACCAGCAGGGCCAGGCCGGCCAGGGTGAGGGTTTGCGCCAGGTTGGGCAGCAGCAGTTTGATCACCGATTCGCGAAAATACACCGAGGTGCCCCAGTCGCCGCTGACAAAGTCCTTGAGCCACAACAGATAACGCCACACAAAGGGTTGGGTGTAGCCATGTTCCACCAGCCACGCCGCACGCTGGTCTGCGGCGGAGTAGGGGCCGAGGACGTTGATGGCGACGTCCTCGATGTTAAGTTCCAGGGCCAGGAACACGATCAAGGACACTGACAGCAAGGTCGCCAGCAGCGCCAGTAGTTTGCGCAATAGAAAATGAGCCATGGGTGCATGCTCCGACGAAGGTTGGAATGCCTGCCCATGTGGGCAGGAAACGCGCGCCTTGACTCAGGCGCTCAGCCACACGTTCCCCATGGGGTAAAAGTCGGAAGGATGCACCTCAAAGCCCTGCACTTTTTTGCTCACGGCGGTGAACTTGTCGCCCCAGAACGGCTGCACGATCACGCAGGCGTCCTGCAAAATCTGCTCGACGCTTTGCATCGCCACCGCGCGTTGCTTGGGGTCGATGATGCCCATGGCCTTGTCCAGCGCGGCGTCGAACGCCGGGTCGCTGTAGTGGCTTTCGTTCCAGGCGCCGCCGCCACGATAGGCCAGCTCCAGGGACATCACGCCCAGTGGGCGATGGGCCCAGTAGGTGAGACTGAACGCGGCTTTGTCCCAGATTGGCCAGTATTGAGCGGCAGGTATCACCTTGAGGTTGAGGCGAATCCCGGCTTCCAGGCAGTTCTGTTGCAGGATCTGCGCGCAGTCCTGCTCATAACGGCCCTGGGTGTTGCCGACGATCAAGTCGATGTCCAGACCGTTGGGGAAACCGGCGTCGGCCAGCAGCTTTTTTGCCGCCGCCACGTCGCGCTCGCGTTTGGGCAACGGGAAATATTCGGGGTGAGAGGGGGCCACATGGTGGTCTTCGCCCAAGGTGCCCATGCCGCGATAGGCGATCTTGAGCATCTGCGCGTTATCGGCGCACAGCACCACGGCTTTGCGGATGCGCAGGTCGGTGAAGGGCTTCTGGTCGCAGGCCATGCGCATCACCACGGTTTGCGCGGATTTGCAGGTCAGCAACTGCGCGCCCGGCAGGCGCTTGGCCAGGTCCAGCTCGGCCACCGTCACCCGGTACAGCACGTCGACTTGCCCGGCTTGCAGTGCGGCAAGGTGGGTAGACACGTCGGTGCCCATGTCGATGTAACGCAGCTCGTCGAGGTTGGCGGGTTTGCCCCAATAATCGGCGCGCTTGGCGAAGGTCGCCTGCTTGTTCACTGCGAACGCCACCAGCTTGAACGGCCCGGTGGCCAGCGGGTTCTTGGACCAGTCGTCGCCGGCCTTGAAGCTGCGGTGCACGATGGCGCACGTGAAGGCGTTGAGCATTTCCGGAATCGCCAGGATCGGCCGTTTCAGTTGCAGGCGGAACTGGTAGTCGCTGACTTTTTCGAAGGCCTTGATGTCCTGGAACGCGGTGCGGTTGACCGACTTGGAGTCGGCAGCGATCCAGCGTTCGATGTTGTGCTGCACGTCGTCGACGTTGAAGCTGTCACCGTTGCTCCATTTCACGTCCTGGCGCAGGTTGAAGGTCCAGGTGGTGAGGTCGTCGGACGGGCTCCAGCTTTCTGCCAGGTACGGGTGGGTGATGTTGTCGGCGTCGACCCAGGTCAGGTACTCCAGTGAATTGCGCAACAGGTTCGAGGCTTCGATCCAGGTGATCAGCATCGGGTCCTGGATTTCCTGGATCGCGCAGGCAAAGCGCAGGCTGCCGCCCTGGCGGGCCGGTGTGGCGTCGGCGGCCTGGGCGTCGCTGCCCAGTAAAGCAGAGCCCAGAAAGGTGCTGGCGCTGGCGACGGTGACGCCCAATAGCGCGGCGGTGCGCAGGAACTGGCGGCGGTTGATTTCAGCGCTTTTAACTTGCACACACAGGTCATTGATGGCTGGATGCGGCGGGGCGCCGTCCAGGGTAGTCAAGTCTTTCATAAGCCTCTCCGGTACTTGCGAATATGCGTTTTTGTTGAACCGCAAGGGTCAGTGGCAAGCGCAGCAACGGCGCAGCACGAACCGCTGTGAAACCGGCAGAAGAACAAGGCGCAACGAAGTCAGAAGGCGGGCAATGGGATAGGACATAGGGGCAGCTCTCATGTTGTTTTTATTAGAGATGCCCGCAGTTTTGTCATTTGCGCAAAGATGGACAAACGACAAATTCTGCGCAGTAACCTTCTATAAATGCATGTTACCGATCCTTCCCAAGGCCACCTCTCGAGCTAGACGTGTTCAGCGTGGCAACAGGCGCGGGTCGAACGGGTAATCAGAGAGCAACTCGATACCGTGTTCGTGGATATAGATCTGTTCTTCGAGCTTCACGCCTTCGCCGCCGTCATCGTGGCCGATGTAGCTTTCCACGCAGATGGTCATGCCGGCTTCGAACACGCCGTCATAGCCCAGCGCGTCGATGTCTTCGCGGTGTACCACGTAAGGGTATTCACCGGTCATGCCAACCCCGTGCGCCAGGGCGAAGTAGCGGTTGTTTTTGTAATGTTCGGGAATCTTCCAGGCCATCTCCGCGTACTCCTTGAAGCTGCGCCCGGCCTTGAGCATTTCTACGTTGGTCTGCACTTGCTCGTAGGCCAGTTTGTACAGTTCCTGTTGCTTGGCGGTGGCGGCCTGGTCGCCACAGAGAAAGGTGCGCGAAAAGTCGGCGTAGTAGCCGAAGCGCCCGACCACGTCGGTGTCCAGCGCGACCAGATCACCGGCTTCGATGGGCCGCGTGCTGCACTCTTGGAACCACGGGTTAGTGCGTGGGCCGGAGGACAGCAGGCGAGTCTCGACGTAATCACCATCGGTGGCGATCACATGCTGGTGCAGATGCGACCACAGTTCGTTCTCGCTGATGCCCGGCACCAGTTTACTTTCCATCAGGCGCACTCCCGTTTCAGTGGCGCGCAGGCTGGCGCGGATCATTTTCAGTTCGTTGGGCACCTTGATGCAGCGCGCACGCTCCAGCGGTTCCTGGGCGTCAAACACTTGGTAACCCAGCCGTTGCAGTTCGAACGCGGCGGCCGAGGTGGCGCTTTCGATGGCAATGCGTTTACCGCCGCCGCACTGGCGCACCAGTTCATCTATCTCGGCGGCCCAGTCGGCCGTCACATTGTTCAAGAAGCTGTCGCAGAAGTAGTAGGAAATGGCTTTGGCCGGGCGCACTTCATCCACGGTATTCAGGCTTTCGGCCAGGTGCAGACAGCCGCCGAACTCGAAGATCACCACTGGGCCTTCTGCCGGTATAAAGGCATAACGCGCCGGGTTGCGTGCCGAGTACACCTGCATGTTGCGTGAGCCGGTGGCGTAGCGCATATGGGTGGGGTCGAACAGCACACAAGCGGCGTAGTCACGTTTTTTCAGTTCGTTGCGTACCCGTTGCAGGCGGTCCAGCTGGATTTGCTGGATTTCGTCATAAGTGGGCTCGCAGTCGGCGGGGTTGCGGTTGGGGCCTGACAGACTCATGGGTGTTCCTCGCAGGGCAAAGACGGTTTTTTGGTTTTTTATGGGCGTGAATCAGTCGAGCAACTGGTCGCTGCGCACCAGGTTGCGTTCGGCTTGCAGGTGGGCTTCGGACAGGCGTCCGTAAAGCTGTTTGGTGCGTTGGGCGCGGCCAATGATTCCGGGTTTCTCGGAGTAGGCGAAGATCGCGGTGTTGCGCTCGGTTGAGCCTTCCACGCGGGTGACGCGGTGCACTGAGAAACGGCCCTTGAAGATCTGCAAATCACCGGGGTTGAGCGCCAGATTCTGCACCCGTGAGCGGTCTTCGCCACGCACCACTTTGCCGACTGCGCCGAGGTTCTCCTGGCTGCGCGAGCGGATCATCGGCGCGTACTCGAACAGTCCACCGGCCTCGGGCTTCTGGGTCATCATGCTGACGATGAATTCGTTGGTGTCGAAGTGCCAAGGCTGCTCGGTGCCCTCGGGCATCACGTTGATCACCAGGCCGGCGAAAGGGTCGGCGTATTCGAAAATCTCCGGTTCGTCGAGGCAGGCGCCGATAAAGCGCTTCATCATTGGCGACACGTACAGGCGATGGATGATCGCGTCGGGGGCGATCATGTCGCGGGTCACGAATCCACTTGTGCGCTCCATGAACGTGCGGCGCGGGTCATCCTGGGGCAGGCTGGGGTCGTCTTCGGTGAAGTAGGGGTTGACCTTGCGTACTGAATAGAACGTCTTGCCCGACAGCGCCTGGCCTTCCAGGCGCGCCTGTTCCAGCACTTCGGGGCGCAGGAAGTTCTTCAGCAGGCAGCAACCGTCTTCGGCCAGTTCGGCACGCGCATGTTCAATTAATGCGCGCAGTTGAACATGGCCCGAATCATGTATGGGATACAGCGCTGTATTAATGATATCGCTGATATCACCGGTTTCGGCATCGGCAAGTTTAAGACTCATACACGGCTCCTGAAGTAGGCTGTTGTGTTGAGTCGATAGTTGCGTAAACCGGTTTGAAGTGGAAATTACAAGTTGTGATCGAATCCATCGGCAGGGGCGATAGTTATGTCAGGCGAACTGGATGGGGGCTTACTTAAAGTGTTTGTGGCAATTATCGAATGCCAGGGGTTTTCGGCGGCTGCTGAGCGTTTGCATAAAACCCAGTCCACCGTCAGCCAGAACTTGCAGCGCCTGGAGGAGATCGTGGGAACGCCGCTTATTCACCGCACCAGCCGCTCCATCGGCCTCACGCCGAGCGGCGAAACCTTTCTGATCTATGCGCGGCAGATCCTCAAGCTGCACCTTGAGGCGGTCAGCGCGGCTCAATTACCCAATGAGCAGGTGTGTATCCATCTGGGTATGCCCGAGGACTACGCTCAATACTGCCTGGGCGGAATGCTCAAGGATTTTCAGGCGCAGTTTGCCCAGGTGCGCCCGGATATTTGCTGTGAGATGTCTACCGCGCTGGTCAGCCGCTTGCATCGCGGCGAACTGGACTTGGTGCTGGGTGTTGAACATGCGGGCCTGCAACCGGGGGAATACCTGTGCGATGAACCGTTGGTGTGGGTGGCGGCGCCGAGTTGGAGTGGCGTAGGGCGCCAGTCGGTGCCGCTGGCGGTGTACGCCGAAGGGTGTGCGTTCCGTGCCAATGCCGTGCAAGCGCTGGCCCAGGCTGGGCGTTCGTGGCAGGTGGTTTATACGAGTCAGAGCCCGCGCGGCATTGCGATTGCCATTGAGCAAGGCTTGTCGGTGGGCGTGATGGCACGGCGGCTGGTGCCGGAGGGCTGGCAGATTCTGGATGAGCAGCAAGGCTTCCCAGCCATTGCCCCGGCGCGCCTGATGTTTTGGCGCTCGGTGGGTTGCCAGGTTCCGGAGGTGGAGGCGCTGGTGGAAATTTTGCAGCGCCAGTTGGGACGTTCAGGGTATTTGCACGGCCAACGCGTCCACGGCCTGCCGATGGGCCATGCGCTTGAGCAGTAGCAAACTTGCCAGTACCCAGCCGGCAATCCAGGCATGTACCACGGTAAATTCGCCACTGACCTGCAACAGCCAACCGCACAGCCCATTGGCCGAAGCACTGGCCAGCCCGTAGCTGACCATGCTCAGGCTCACCACTTGCAGGCTTTGCACCGGATCGAGGCGTGCACTGAGGTAGGCGGCCATCAAACCCCATGAAGGGAAATAGAACAGCGCGAACAATCCGGCAGCGCACCAGCTCAGTAATAGGCTGGGATGCCCCAGCAGGCCGAGCATGGCGAGGCCGAATGCGCTAATGCTCAGCGCCAGCACCCGCAGTGCGCCCCAGCGATCCGCCAGCGAGCCCAATAGCAGCCCGCCGATGGCGCCGCCAATGCCGATCAACGTCCACATCGAGCCCGTAACCGCCGCACCGGCGTGCAGGCGGTCACTGACAAAGGCCGATAAAAAGTTGAGGAACGGTCCACTGATTGCGCCGATAAATCCGCTGAGTAACACAATGTGCAAGGCCACTGGCTGGTCCACGCACAGTTGCAGCCATTGTTTGAGCACTTGGGTGAATGCGGGCGGCTGGACAGAGCGGGGCGCTTGTTCGACGTGCGCAGCCAAGGTCCACAAGGTCAGCAGCGTGACCAGCAGCGTCAGGCCTGCACAGATCAACCAAAACTGGCGCAATGACAGACCTTGCAACAGTGCGATCAATAGCCCATTCAAGCAAATGGCAAAAGCGGCCCCCGACGACGCCAACCCCAGCACGCGGCTGCGATGAGTCGCCGGGATCACTTCTCGGGCCAATGCGGCAATCGCGTTCCAGTTCGACACCGCGCAGGCCGACACCAGCGCCAGGCATAGCGCAAACGGCACTACCCAAGGCGTGGCGACGGCCAGTGCCAGCAACACCGGGCTTAACACGATGGTCAGGCGCACCATATTGCGTGGGCTCACCCAGGCCGCGGCGATGCCGCTGGCAATCGAGGCACCCATGTAGAACAGCTGCAGCACGGCTGCAATCAAGGCGGCCTGGCTGTAGTTCAGTTCAAATACCCCACGGATCTGCGGCAATAAGGCGGAGTACAGAAAAATACTGAAACCGTGGGTGGTCGCGTTACAGGCGGTAAATACCAATGCCAGTAAACCGATACTTCGTCGCGTTGAAATAGGGGGGCTAGACATGGCGCGGCCTCGATTTAGTTGGCGAAGAGCCAATAGACTTAGTTGGAGGGAAGACTAACTTTTGTAGTGCGCGGGCAGCCAATGCTTAATTGTCTTAGTGTGCATGCGTTATACGCGTGCTATTTATTCGTCAGCGACGTGTTTAGTCCAAAAACGACATGATTGATTTCGGTCGAGTATTTTTCTCTGTGGGGGGAGTGCTACCGCTGGCCCAATACAAAAAGGTATGTTGTACGGGTATTTCTCTGCTCAATCTTCCTTGTTGATCGTTGTCGAGTGCTCTCCATGAAACGCAAAATGCCTGGTCTCAATGCCCTCAAAGCCTTCGAAGTCGCCGGCAGCACCGGCAGCTTTACCCGGGCTGCCGAGCTGTTGAACGTGACCCAGAGCGCGGTCAGTCGCCAGGTACGCCAGTTGGAAGAACAATTGGGGGAGAGCCTGCTGGAACGGCGCCACCATCACCTCGAGCTCACCAGCGCCGGGCGCGTGTTGTTGCGGGCGTTGCACCAGTCGTTCGACAAGATCGAGCTGACAGTGCGCAGCATCCAGCAGAAAACCCATTCCAACCGGTTGCACATCAACGCGCCGCCGACGTTTACCAGCCGCTGGTTGATGCCGCGTTTGGGGCGTTTGCGCGAGGCGCATCCGGAGTTGGAGCTGAGCATCACCACGTGCCTGCAAGACAGCTTGGCGCAGACCAGCACGCTCGATTGCGCCATTCGGTTCGGCAATGGCGAGTGGGATGGCCTGGACAGTTCGTTGCTGATTCAGGAGCGGCACATCGCGGTGTGCGCGCCGTCGCTGTATGCCCGGGAATGCAGCGATGGCGTGGATCTGAATCGCATGACCTTGTTGCATGTGTTGGCCAGTGAAGATCAGCGTTACTTGACGTGGAAGCATTGGCTGGACGCGGCGCGGATTCATGGGGTGGATACCCAGGGCGGCTATGAGTTCGACTTGCTGGACCTGGCGATTCGGGCGGCAACGGATGGGTTGGGGATTACCATTGCCGACTGGCACATGGTCGCAGCGGAACTGGCCAGTGGGCAGTTGACGCAGGTGCTGAATGTGCATGTGGAAGGGCATCAATCCTATTGGCTGGTGACCCGGCCGGAGCAGACGGATATGCCGCAGTTGCAGGTGTTCGGGCGGTGGTTGCAGGAGGAGATCTGGTTGGCGCAGCGGCAGTTGGAGCCCTCTACTGCGGCGGGTTGATTGTGTACATACCCGATTAGCCATTGATTCAAGCCTGCGTTCGACCTGAGTGGTTAGATCTAAAGCGAAAGCGAATGGCATACACCAAAGAGCTGATTTCTGTGGGAGCTGGCTTGTCGAATCGTCGCACCGCTGCGATGCAGACGCCTCGGTATGTCAGGCCATCGCAGCATGGGCATCTACACAACATTAACGTTGAGGTGGCCTTGGTGGGGCTGGGCGGTCGGGGGGGCATATCCGTTGCTGCGGTAACGGCGGCCTATGGTTCCGCTCTTACAGCGGGTCACTTTTGCAAGGACGTGTACGGACCGGACACATGGTTGACACATGTG
>NZ_WKDB01000065.1:0-35410 GCF_021606215.1 Pseudomonas sp. PA-5-4B
ACTTTTAACATTGGGTGATGAACAGGTGAAAGGGCGAAAACGCCACAATGCCCGCATTGTACGGGTTTGCGTCGACGATGCCACGTACTTGCCCTCACCCGGTGGCCTGCACAGATGATGTGTCATAGCCTGTTCAATTTGAGCACGCATTGTCTTTGCTGACAAAGGCTTATGCGCTGTTTTTATCAAAGCAGGCAAGCTTGGCAATTGGCCTGCATGGCCCAGACCCGATTACGACCGCGCCCAAAGGGTAGAGTTGCAGAAACACCTATTAACGCTATTGCGCGCGGATGCCCGATTCGGGCTGGCCCCACAGCGCCATGTCGACAATAATCATCCCACATGCGGCAGGCGTCATACCTGCCACTCCCCTCCCCTACCGTAAGCCTGGATACCATGCTGACCTGGTTGCAACGCGATTCCCTGACTTTCCCGCCGCTGGCCAAAGCCATGCGTGAACCCAATGGCTTGCTGGCCGCCGGTGGCGACCTGTCGGCCGAGCGACTGATCCAGGCCTACCGCCATGGCTGTTTCCCGTGGTTCTCCGACGGCCAGCCGATCCTCTGGTGGTCTCCAGACCCGCGCACGGTGATATTCCCCGACGAGCTGCACGTGTCACGCAGCCTCGGCAAACTGTTGCGTCAGCAGCGCTACAGCGTGACCTTTGATCAGGACTTCGCCGCCGTCATCCAGGCCTGCGCCGCGCCCCGCGCTTATGCAGACGGCACCTGGATCACCGAAGGTATCCAAAGCGCCTACCTGGAGCTGCACCGGCGCGGCTACGCGCATTCCGTCGAAGTATGGGATGAAGGCAAGCTGGTCGGCGGCCTGTATGGCCTGGCAATGGGCCAGTTATTTTTTGGCGAATCGATGTTCAGCCGCGCCGACAATGCCTCCAAGTTCGGCTTTGCCACGCTGACCCGCCAGTTGCAGGCCTGGGGTTTTGTACTGATCGACTGCCAGATGCCCAATGATCACCTGCACAGCCTCGGCGCCCGCGCCATACCGCGCAGTGAATTTGCCGGCTTCCTGCGTAACCATTTAGACCAGCCCAGCTCTGGCCCGTGGGTTTCCTAGGCGACTTCCTCGTACCTGGCTTACACTTATTTCAAAGCTTATCCCGAGGGTTGATCATGACCGAGCTGGCACGCTTGAAGTTCTATGCCACTCAAGCTCACTCTTGCAGCTATCTGCCTGACGAGCAGGCCACCACACTGTTCCTCGACCCCAGCCAGCCGATGGACGTGCATGTGTATGCCGACCTCTCAGAGATGGGTTTTCGGCGCAGCGGCGATCATCTGTACCGGCCCCATTGCCAGAACTGCAATGCGTGCGTGCCTGCACGCATCCCGGTTGCGCAGTTTTTGCCGGACCGCAACCAGAAACGCATCCTCAAACGTAACGCCGACCTGACGGTCACGGCCACCAAGCCGCAGTACAGCGAAGAATATTTCGATCTTTACCAACGCTACATCGAACAACGCCATGCGGACGGCGATATGTTCCCGCCCAGCCGCGATCAGTTTTCGACCTTCCTGGTGCGCGACCTGCCCTTCTCGCGCTTCTATGAGTTCCGCCTGGACGGCCGCTTGCTGGCGGTGGCGGTGACCGACCTGCTGCCCAACGGCCTGTCGGCGGTCTACACCTTCTACGAGCCGGCCGAAGAACGCCGCAGCCTTGGGCGCTTTGCGATTTTGTGGCAAATCGGTGAAGCCGCACGCCTGGAACTGGAGGCGGTGTACCTCGGATACTGGATCAAGAACTGCAAAAAGATGAACTACAAGACCCAATATCGGCCCATTGAGCTACTGATTAATCAAAGATGGGTAACGCTTAACTAGAACCCCTTGGCTTAAACACCCTTTTTCGGGCACAATGCACGCCGCTTTTGCCTGGCGCAGTTGCACCGGGCCATTCACTGGATACCGAGGGCTTTACTGCATGTCGAAAGAAGACAGCTTCGAAATGGAAGGCACTGTCGTCGACACCCTGCCCAACACCATGTTTCGTGTGGAGTTGGAAAATGGGCACGTCGTAACCGCGCATATCTCCGGCAAGATGCGCAAGAACTACATTCGTATTCTTACCGGTGACAAAGTGCGCGTCGAGCTGACGCCCTATGACTTGAGCAAAGGGCGCATCACTTACCGCGCTCGTTAAGCAAGTCAATACAAAACGCCCGGTTATACCGGGCGTTTTTGTGTGTGCGCAATTTTGTTCAACACCACAAATCCCTGTGGGAGCTGGCTTGCCTGCGATGGCGGTCTATCAGGAAAATATTCTTCAGCTGACCCACCGCTATCGCAGGCAAGCCAGCTCCCACAGTAGATCTCCAACGTATTCAAGACAGCAAAAAGGCGCCCTTGGGCGCCTTTTTACTGTGTTGCGATCAGCTATCAGGCCATTTCCGCGGTGGTTTCGAACTCGAAGGTCAGCTCGCCATCCTTCAGGTCGATATGCACCACGCCACCATGGTCGGAAAGCTCGCCAAACAGGATCTCTTCGGCCAGTGGCCGCTTGATCTTGTCCTGGATCAGACGCGCCATTGGACGAGCGCCCATTGCCGAGTCGTAGCCACCCTGGGCCAGCCAGTTGCGCGCCGCGTCCGTTACGTCAAGCTGCACGCGCTTGTCTTCCAACTGCGCTTGAAGCTCGGTAAGGAACTTGTCCACCACGCTTTTGATGACCTCATGGCTGAGGCGACCAAACTGGATAATGGTGTCCAGACGGTTGCGGAACTCCGGCGTGAAGCTCTTCTTGATCACCTCCATCGCATCGGACGAGTGATCCTGATGCGTAAAGCCAATCGAGGCTCGCGCAGCAGTCTCGGCACCGGCGTTGGTGGTCATGATCACGATGACGTTGCGGAAGTCCGCCTTGCGCCCGTTGTTGTCGGTCAGGGTACCGTGGTCCATGACCTGCAGCAGCAGGTTGAAGACTTCCGGGTGAGCCTTCTCGATTTCATCGAGCAACAACACGCAGTGTGGCTGCTTGGTGATGGCTTCGGTCAGCAGGCCGCCCTGGTCGAACCCGACATAGCCCGGAGGCGCGCCGATCAGGCGCGACACGGTGTGGCGCTCCATGTATTCGGACATGTCGAAACGCACCAGTTCAATACCCATGGCCTTGGCCAATTGCCGCGCCGCTTCGGTCTTGCCGACGCCGGTCGGGCCTGCGAACAGGAACGATCCGACCGGTTTGTCCGGCGACTTGAGGCCTGCACGCGAGAGCTTGATTGCGGTGGACAGCGCGTCGATAGCGGCATCCTGGCCGAACACCGTGAGCTTGAGGTCGCGCTCCAGGTTACGCAGCAGTTCCTTGTCGGAACTGTTGACGTGCTTAGGCGGAATCCGCGCGATCTTCGCCACGATGTCCTCGACTTGAGGCACGTCGATGCGCTTCACACGCTTCTCGACCGGCTGCAGGCGCTGGTAGGCACCCGCCTCGTCGATCACGTCGATGGCCTTGTCCGGCATATGCCGGTCATTGATGTAGCGCGACGCCAGCTCAGCAGCAGCGCGCAGGGCTTCATCGGTGTACTCGATGCCGTGATGCGCCTCGAAGCGTCCCTTGAGGCCGCGCAGGATGCCGATGGTGTCTTCAACCGAAGGCTCAGACACGTCGACCTTCTGGAAACGACGCGCCAGGGCACGGTCTTTTTCGAAGATGCCGCGAAACTCCTGGAACGTGGTCGAACCAATGCAACGGATATCACCCGACGACAGCAGCGGCTTGAGCAGGTTGGAGGCGTCCATCACCCCACCGGACGCCGCGCCGGCGCCAATGATGGTGTGGATTTCATCGATAAACAGAATCGCCTGCGGGCGTTTTTTCAGCTCGCCGAGCAGCGCCTTGAAGCGCTTCTCGAAATCGCCACGGTACTTGGTCCCGGCGAGCAATGCGCCAAGATCAAGGGAGTAGACGACGCTGTTGGCCAGCAGATCAGGCACCTGGTTATCAACGATGCGCTTGGCCAGGCCTTCGGCAATTGCGGTTTTACCCACGCCGGCCTCACCCACCAGCAACGGATTGTTCTTGCGACGACGCGCGAGGATCTGCGCTACACGCTCAACCTCAAGCTCACGCCCCACCAGCGGATCAATCCGCCCCTGGCGCGCCAGTTCGTTAAGGTTGCTGGCATAGGCATCCAGTGGATTGCCCGAAGAAGAAGACTCACCGCCCTCGTCGTCCTGCATATCCTGCTCACCCTCGGAATGATCGCCGTGCCCTGGCACTTTGGAGATACCGTGGGCGATGTAGTTGACGACATCAATACGGGCAACGCTCTGCTGCTTGAGCAGGAACACTGCCTGGCTTTCCTGTTCACTGAAAATCGCCACAAGCACATTGGCGCCCGTGACCTCACGCTTACCGGAGCTCTGTACGTGGAAGACAGCACGCTGCAATACCCGCTGGAAGCCCAGGGTTGGCTGGGTCTCACGGTCCTCGTCATGCACGGGGATCAGTGGCGTGGTGGAGTCGATGAACTCCTGCAGGTCATGCTTGAGTTTGTCGAGGTTGGCGCCGCACGCACGCAGAACGGTGGCGGCAGCTTCGTTATCCAAAAGTGCCAGCAGCAGGTGCTCGACGGTCATGAATTCATGACGCTTCGAACGAGCCTCCTTGAAGGCAAGATTGAGGGTGACTTCGAGCTCGCGGTTTAACATAGCTTCACCTCATACCCAAGTGGTCGGCGTTAACCGTCCTTCTCGATTTCACAGAGTAGCGGATGCTGGCTTTCCCTGGCGTACTGGTTGACCTGCATGGCCTTTGTCTCGGCGATGTCACGGGTAAACACTCCACATACTGCCCGTCCTTCTGTGTGAACGGCCAGCATTACCTTGGTCGCCAGCTCGCGGTTCAGGTTAAAAAACACCTCGAGCACTTCGACGACGAAATCCATCGGTGTGTAGTCATCATTAAACAAAACCACCTTGTACATCGGCGGCGCCTGAAGAGCAGGCTTCGCCTCCTGGACAGCAATGCCTGCAGAACCGTCGTCATCGTGTTCCTGATCCGGGCGATCCTGATTGAATGTTAGTCGAATCTGGCTGTTTGCATGCATGGAAAGAAAGGTTCGTCAGTGGTTCAAATACAGTGGTGGGGGCGACCTGTCAGATTTTCAACTACTGACCGGTTGGTCGCCTTGACTATCGGCGAAACGGTGTTACAACCAATAGAACCCACAGTGGGTAAAAAAGGTCCGCGCAGTCAACCTTATTTATTCGGGTTAGGACGGATAAACTGGATGATACTCCAGTGATGGAGTCTGGTGCAGAGGGATATGGTTATGTCTGGCGTCAAGGTCAGTGGCAAGGTCAAATGGTTTAACAACGCCAAGGGATATGGGTTCATCAACGCAGATGGAAAATCCGGAGAAGACCTCTTCGCGCATTATTCAGCGATTACCATGGATGGGTACAAGACCCTAAAAGCGGGCCAGCCTGTGGAGTTTTTAATCATTCAAGGGCCGAAAGGGCTGCACGCCGTCGAAATTTGTGCAGCCTGCGCAGTTACATCGGGAACAATCCACGACGAAACGCACGAAACAAAGCCCAGGACAAGTCAGGCCACCCCATCAAAAAAGAAACAAACGGCCTGATAACGCCTTAAGCAATACGGCACAAAAAAGCCGGCCATTCTGAGTCATCAGAATGGCCGGCTTTTTTACAGCAGCGCTTTACATATGCGCAATCAACGCATCACCAAACCCTGACGACGACACCAGCTTCGCGCCGTCCATCAAACGCTCAAAGTCATAGGTCACGGTCTTCGCCGAAATCGCGCCATTGGTGCCTTTGATGATCAAATCCGCCGCCTCAGTCCAGCCCATGTGCCGCAGCATCATTTCCGCCGACAAGATCAGCGAACCCGGGTTGACCTGATCCTTGCCGGCATATTTAGGCGCAGTACCGTGGGTGGCCTCGAACATTGCCACGGTGTCGGAGAGATTGGCCCCCGGCGCAATACCAATACCACCCACTTCCGCCGCCAGCGCGTCAGACAGGTAGTCACCGTTGAGGTTAAGCGTGGCGATCACATCATATTCCGCCGGGCGCAGTAGAATCTGCTGGAGCATGGCATCGGCAATCGCGTCCTTGACCACCACATTCTTGCCGGTCTTCGGGTTTTTGAACTGCATCCACGGGCCGCCGTCGAGCAGGGTCGCGCCAAATTCTTTTTCGGCAATACCGTAGGCCCACTCTTTGAAGGCACCCTCGGTGAACTTCATGATGTTGCCTTTGTGCACAATGGTCAGCGAATCACGATCATTATCCACTACATATTGCAGGGCTTTGCGCGCCAGGCGCTCGGTGCCTTCCTTGGAAACCGGCTTGATGCCAATGCCACAGTCCTGGTCGAAACGGATCTTGGTAACGCCCATTTCTTCCTTGAGGAACTTGATCACCTTGATGGCTTCCGGCGAACCAGCCTTCCACTCGATACCGGCGTAAATGTCTTCGGAGTTTTCACGGAAGATGGTCATATCGACGTCGCCAGGCTTCTTGACCGGGCTGGGCACGCCTTCAAACCAGCGCACCGGGCGCAGGCACACATATAAATCGAGCTGCTGACGCAGGGCCACGTTCAGCGAACGGATGCCGCCGCCAACCGGCGTGGTCAGCGGGCCTTTGATGGAAACCACGTAATCCTTGACCGCATCCAGGGTTTCCTGGGGCAGCCAGGTGTCCTGGTCGTAGACTTGAGTCGCCTTCTCGCCGGCATACACCTCCATCCAGGAGATTTTGCGTTTTCCGCCGTAGGCCTTTTCAACAGCTGCGTCGACCACCTTGATCATCACCGGGCTGATGTCGACGCCAATACCGTCGCCTTCTATATAAGGGATGATCGGTTGGTCAGGAACATTGAGAGAATGGTCTGCATTGACGGTGATTTTGTCGCCGACTGCCGGAACCTGAATCTTCTTGTATCCCATGCTGAACTCCATCTATGGATTGAACATCTGGCTGCGTTCGAGCCTACTCCAGATAAATGGCGACTGAAACCTCACGCCATGCTCATTTGCATCGAAAACAGCATAATTTGTCGCCTACAAGCCTGAAAGCAAAGACAAAATCGCCAATCTTGAGCACATCGTGCGACTTTGGTCGCAGTCTGGGCCCTGCGACCTTTAGACCAATGGACGACACACCTTTTGTATGAAGGCTCGGCGTAAGCATAGCGACCTATGTATAATGCCGCCGCTGACCAAAGAGTCACGACGGCGGACCGCTCTAGAACAAAGCCTTCCGCTACAAAGCAGGACTAATACAATAGTCCACCCGCTTGACGCTCGACTGATGCAACCCAACATCACCGCGAAGAAACCTCGACATTTCGCTCATGGATGACTTTGAACGAACGCGCTCCACCCGGCGCATCTCGAGTTTCTGCGCACGCTTTCAGCAAAGAAGAGAGTTAATCCGAATATGCCCACCCGCTCGAAGATCATCTACACCTTCACCGACGAAGCCCCAGCCCTCGCCACCTATTCACTGCTGCCTATCGTAGAGGCCTTCACCGCTTCCGCTGATATTGCCGTGGAAACCCGCGACATTTCCCTGGCCGCGCGCATCCTCGCAAGCTTCCCCGAGCAACTGGGCACCAAGGCTATCCCGGACCACCTCGCCGAACTGGGCGACCTGGCCGTTACGCCTGAAGCCAACATCATCAAGCTGCCTAACATCAGTGCTTCGACCCCGCAGCTGCAAGCGGCGATCAAGGAACTGCAGGCCCAGGGCTACGCCCTGCCGGACTACCCGGAAACCGTAACCACCGACGCGGAAAAAGAAACCCGCGCACGTTACGACAAGGTCAAGGGCAGCGCCGTGAACCCGGTACTGCGCGAAGGCAACTCCGACCGCCGCGCACCGCTGTCGGTCAAGAACTACGCGCGCAAGCACCCGCATAAAATGGGCGCCTGGGCTGCCGACTCCAAGTCGCACATCGCACACATGAGCAACGGCGACTTCTACGGCAGCGAGAAAGCCGTACAGATCGAAGCGGCTGACGCCGTCAAGATCGAACTGATCGCCAAGGACGGTACCGCTACCGTCCTGAAAGAAAAAACCAGCTTGCAGGCTGGCGAGATCATCGACACCGCCGTACTGAGCAAGAATGCCCTGCGCAGCTTCATCGCCGCTGAAATCGAAGACGCCAAGAAACAAGGCGTACTGCTGTCGGTCCACTTGAAAGCCACCATGATGAAGGTCTCCGACCCGATCATGTTCGGCCAGATCGTTGCCGAGTTCTATAAAGACGCACTGGCCAAGCACGCTGTCGTGCTGGAGCAGATCGGCTTTAACCTGAACAACGGCATCGGCGACCTGTACGCCCGCATCAAGGCCCTGCCGGCCGATCAGCAAGCGCAGATCGAAGCCGACATCCAGGCGGTGTACGCCGCTCGTCCGTCCCTGGCCATGGTCAACTCGGACAAAGGCATTACCAACCTGCACGTGCCGAGCGACGTTATCGTCGACGCCTCGATGCCTGCCATGATCCGTGACTCAGGCAAAATGTGGGGCACCGACGGCCAACTGCACGACACCAAGGCCGTGATCCCGGATCGCTGCTACGCCACCATCTACCAGGCAGTGATCGAAGACTGCAAGGCCAATGGCGCCTTCGACCCAACCACCATGGGCAGCGTGCCAAACGTTGGCCTGATGGCGAAAAAAGCCGAAGAGTACGGTTCCCACGACAAGACCTTCCAGATCAAGGCTGACGGCGTGGTCCGCGTCACCGACAGCAAGGGCAACCTGCTGATGGAACAGGCTGTCGAAGCCGGCGACATCTTCCGCATGTGCCAGACCAAAGACGCGCCGATCCAGGACTGGGTCAAACTGGCCGTCAACCGTGCTCGCGCCAGCAACACCCCGGCCATTTTCTGGCTGGACCCTAAGCGCGCCCACGATGGCGTGGTGGTCGAGAAAGTTCAGGCTTACCTGAAAGACCACAACACCGAAGGCCTGGACATCCGCATCATGTCGCCGGTCGACGCGATGAAGTTCACCCTGGAGCGCACCCGCAAGGGCCTGGACACCATCTCGGTGACCGGTAACGTTCTGCGTGACTACCTGACCGACCTGTTCCCGATCATGGAACTGGGCACCAGTGCCAAGATGCTGTCGATCGTGCCGCTGATGAACGGCGGCGGCCTGTTCGAAACCGGCGCCGGCGGTTCGGCTCCAAAGCACGTGCAGCAACTGGTTGAAGAGAACTTCCTGCGCTGGGATTCCCTGGGCGAGTTCCTGGCCCTGGCCGCGTCCCTTGAGCATTTGGGTGTCACCTACAACAACCCGAAAGCCCTGGTGCTGTCCAAGACCCTGGACCAGGCCACTGGCCAGTTCCTGGACAACAACAAGTCGCCATCGCGCAAAGTCGGCAACATCGACAACCGCGGCAGCCACTTCTACCTGGCGCTGTACTGGGCTCAAGCCCTGGCCGCACAGACTGAAGATGCTGCACTGCAAGCGCAGTTTGGCGAACTGGCCAAAACCCTGGCCGACAACGAGGCAACCATCGTTGCCGAGCTGAACGCCGTACAGGGCAAGCCAGTGGACATCGGCGGCTACTACGCGCCGAACCCGGAGCTGACCAGCAAAGCCATGCGCCCAAGCAACACCCTCAACGCGGCCATTGCCAAGTTGAAGTAAGGTTGTAAGGATGCAAAGAAGCCCCGGCCATGTGCCGGGGTTTCTGTTTGCGCCCCCGATTTCATTGAACAACCCCGATCAAATGTGGGAGCTGGCTTGCCTGCGATAGCGGTGGTTCAGCTGCATCTGGGCCAACTGACAGACTGCTATCGCAGGCAAGCCAGCTCCCACACTGAACGAGTTTCTTCAGTCACTACACATTGAGGCACCTATGACCTGGCAACCCCACATCACCGTCGCCACCCTCGTCGAAGACAACGGCCGCTTCCTGATGGTCGAGGAACTCAAGGGCGGCCGCGCCGTGCTCAACCAGCCGGCCGGCCATCTGGACCCGCATGAAACCCTCATCGAAGCTGCCGTGCGTGAAACCCTCGAAGAAACCGGCTGGGACGTCGAGGCCACCGGCATTGTCGGCATCTACCTGTACACCGCTCCCAGCAATGGCGTGACTTATCAGCGCGTGTGTTTTACCGCCAAGGCCTTGAAACATCACCCCGACTACCAGCTCGATGAAGGCATCGTCCGCGCCCGCTGGCTGACCCGTGAGGAGCTGATGGCCCTGCGCGACGACTGGCGCAGTGAGCTGATCATCCGCTGTATCGATGATTATCTGGCCGGCCAGCGCCATAGCCTCGAATTGATCCGCCCTTCTCTTTAGCCTTGCGGGCGTGAGCCTGTTAGAATCGCGTCCTTTTTCAAGACACCCGTTGAAACCCTATGCGTGATCCAGCCCCTTCTGACACACAAAAGAAGCGCGTCATCGTCGGCATGTCCGGCGGCGTGGATTCTTCCGTTTCCGCCGTTCTGCTCATGGAGCAGGGTTATGAGGTGGAAGGCCTGTTCATGAAGAACTGGGAAGAAGACGATGGAACGGAATATTGCACCGCCATGGACGACCTGGCCGACGCCCAGGCCGTGTGCGACAAGATCGGCATCAAGCTGCACACCGCCAATTTCGCCGCCGAGTACTGGGACAATGTGTTCGAGCACTTCCTGGCCGAATACAAGGCCGGCCGTACGCCGAACCCGGACATCCTGTGTAACCGCGAAATCAAGTTCAAGGCGTTCCTCGACTACGCCATGATCCTTGGCGCCGACCTGATTGCCACTGGCCATTACGTGCGCCGTCGCGATATCGATGGCCGTACCGAACTGCTCAAAGGCCTGGACCCGAACAAGGACCAGAGCTACTTCCTGCACGCCGTGGGCGGTGAACAGATCGCCAAGACCCTGTTCCCGGTCGGCGAGCTGGAAAAACCCGAAGTGCGCAAGATCGCCGAAAAACACGGCCTGGCTACCGCCAAGAAGAAGGATTCCACCGGGATCTGCTTTATCGGCGAGCGCCGCTTCAGCGACTTCCTCAAGCAATACCTGCCGGCACAACCAGGCGAGATCAAAACCACCGACGGTGAAGTGATCGGCCGTCACCATGGCTTGATGTACCACACTATTGGCCAGCGTCAGGGGCTGGGCATCGGCGGCCTTAAAGACGCCGGTGAAGAACCCTGGTACGTGCTGGTCAAGGACCTGGAAAACAACGTGCTGGTCGTCGGCCAGGGCAACGAGCACCCGCTGCTGTTCTCGGGCGCGCTGCTGGCCTCGGAAATCTATTGGGTCAACCCGATCGACCTGAGCACGCCACGCCGCCTGACCGCCAAAGTGCGCTATCGCCAAAGCGACCAGCCCTGCACCCTGGAAAAAACCGCCAACGGCTACCGCGCCACGTTCGATGACCCGCAACGCGCGGTCACGCCCGGCCAATCGGTGGTGTTCTATGACGGTGAAATCTGCCTGGGTGGCGGCGTGATTGAAGTCGCCGAAGCCTGGAGCAACCCGGCATGAGCCCGACCCAGGAGCAATTGACGGCGCTCGGCGGAGTTTTCCTCGCCGCGGTGCTGGTCGACAAGATTGCCAAGACCGGCCAGGTGACCGAGGCAGGCCTGACCTGCATGCTCGGCAGCCTGCTGATTCGCGACCCCAAGGACACACTGGAAGTCTACGGCGGTGATGATCTGGCGCTACGCGAAGGCTACCGCGCGCTGATCGGCGCCCTGGAGCGCGACCCAAGCACCTTGCAACGTGAGCCGTTGCGCTATGCGCTGTCGATGCTCGGCCTTGAACGGCAACTGGCCAAACGTGACGACCTGCTCGAAACCATCGGCAAACGCCTGCCGCAGATTCAGTCCCAGGTGGAGCACTTCGGCCCGGCCCACGAAAACGTGATTGCCGCCTGTGGCGCGCTGTACCAGGACACGTTGAGCACTTTGCGCCAACGCATCCAGGTGCACGGCGACATGCGCAACCTGCAACAACCGAACAACGCCTCGAAAATCCGCGCCCTGCTCCTGGCCGGCATTCGTTCGGCGCGGTTGTGGCGCCAGTTGGGCGGTCATCGCTGGCAGTTGGTGATCAGCCGACGCAAATTGCTCAAAGAGCTTTACCCGTTGATGCGCAACGAATAAGTCGCAGCGACCCGTTTTTTTATAGCCTCACGCGTAATACGCCGGTCAGTTGGCGACGGACCGGCGGATTTTTTCATGTATGATACGCGCCCCATTTCGTTGCCCGACTGTCCGAGAACACCCCATGCAGCTCTCTTCGCTCACTGCGGTTTCCCCTGTTGACGGCCGCTACGCCGGCAAAACCCAGGCCCTGCGCCCTATTTTCAGCGAATACGGTCTGATCCGTGCTCGTGTTCTGGTTGAAGTGCGCTGGCTCCAGCGCCTGGCCGCTCACCCTGCCATCAGCGAAGTGCCGGCGTTTTCCGCCGAAGCCAACGCTGTATTGAACACCCTGGCGGAAAACTTCTCCCTGGAGCACGCCGAGCGTGTGAAAGAGATCGAGCGCACCACCAACCACGACGTTAAAGCCATCGAATACCTGCTCAAAGAGCAAGCGGCCAAGCTGCCGGAACTGGCCCAGGTCAGCGAGTTCATCCACTTTGCCTGCACCAGCGAGGACATCAACAACCTGTCCCACGCCCTGATGCTGCGCGAAGGCCGTGATGACGTGATGCTGCCGCTGATGCGCCAGACCGCTGACGCCATCCGCGAACTGGCCATCCGTTTCGCCGACGTGCCGATGCTGTCGCGCACCCACGGCCAACCAGCTTCGCCGACCACTTTGGGCAAAGAACTGGCCAACGTGGTGTATCGCCTGGAGCGCCAGATCGCTCAAGTCGCCGCCGTGCCGCTGCTGGGCAAGATCAACGGCGCCGTGGGCAACTACAACGCACACCTGTCGGCCTACCCGGAAATCGACTGGGAAGAAAATGCCCGCGCCTTCATCGAAGACGAGCTGGGCCTGGGCTTCAACCCCTACACCACGCAGATCGAACCGCACGACTACATCGCCGAACTGTTCGACGCCATTGCGCGCTTCAACACCATCCTGATCGACTTCGATCGCGATATCTGGGGCTACATCTCCCTGGGCTACTTCAAGCAGCGCACCATCGCCGGCGAGATCGGTTCGTCGACCATGCCGCACAAGGTCAACCCGATCGACTTCGAAAACTCCGAAGGCAACCTCGGCATCGCCAACGCCCTGTTCCAGCACTTGGCCAGCAAGTTGCCGATCTCGCGCTGGCAGCGCGACCTGACCGACTCCACCGTACTGCGTAACCTCGGCGTGGGCTTTGCCCACAGCGTGATCGCCTACGAAGCCAGCCTCAAAGGCATCAGCAAGCTTGAGCTCAACGCGCAGAAGATCGCCGCTGACCTGGATGCGTGCTGGGAAGTATTGGCCGAGCCGATCCAGACCGTAATGCGCCGCTACAACATCGAAAACCCGTACGAGAAGCTGAAAGAGTTGACGCGCGGCAAGGGCATCAGCCCTGAGGCGCTGCAAACTTTCATCGACGGCCTGGACATGCCAGCCGCCGCCAAGGCCGAGCTGAAATTGCTCACCCCGGCCAACTACATCGGCAATGCGGTGGCCCAAGCCAAGCGCATCTGATTTAGCGCAAGCCCTCTTGAGACGCCCGGCCGCGCCGGGCGTTTTTATTCCTGTCTTAAAAGTGCTTTTTTTCAATAGGTTACACATGAATCCTGATATTCCTCTTCAACTTCTGGGCGGCATCACGGCACGCGAATTCCTGCGCGACTACTGGCAGAAAAAACCGCTGCTGATCCGTCAGGCCATCCCTGATTTCGAAAGCCCGATTGACGCCGACGAACTGGCCGGCCTGGCCCTGGAAGAAGAAGTTGAATCGCGCCTGGTAATCGAACACGGCGAGCGCCCATGGGAACTGCGCCGCGGGCCGTTCGCCGAAGATGCGTTCAGCACATTGCCAGAGCGTGAGTGGACCCTGCTGGTGCAGGCAGTCGACCAGTTCGTACCCGAAGTTGCCGAATTGCTCGGGCACTTCCGCTTTTTGCCCAGCTGGCGCATCGACGATGTGATGATCAGCTTCGCCGCACCCGGCGGCAGTGTTGGCCCGCACTTCGACAACTACGACGTGTTCCTGCTGCAGGCCCAAGGCAAGCGCAACTGGAAAATCGGCCAGATGTGCAATTCCGAAAGCCCGCTGCTGCAGCACGCCGACCTGCGCATCCTCGCAGAATTCGAACAGAGCGAAGAATGGGTGCTGGAACCGGGCGACATGCTTTACCTGCCGCCGCGCCTGGCGCACTTCGGCATCGCCGAAGATGACTGCATGACCTATTCGGTGGGCTTCCGCGCACCGAGCGCCGCCGAAGTGCTGACCCACTTCACCGACTTCCTCAGCCAGTACCTGACCGATGAAGAGCGCTACACGGACGCCGACGCCCAACCAGTCAGCGACCCGCACCAGATTCAGGCGGATGCACTCGACCGCCTCAAAGGTCTGTTGGCCGAGCACATGAGCGACGAGCGCATGCTGCTGACCTGGTTCGGCCAGTTCATGACCGAGCCGCGCTACCCGGAACTGGTCGCCGGTGAAGAATTGGGCGAAGAAGACTTTATCAGCAGCCTGGAAAACGGCGCGATTCTGGTGCGCAACCCGAGCGCGCGCATGGCGTGGTCGGAAGTGGACGATGACGTACTGCTGTTTGCCAGCGGCCAGAGCCGTTATCTGCCAGGCAAACTGCGCGAACTGTTGAAACTGGTCTGCTCGGCCGACGCCCTGCACAGCGAAAACCTCGGCACCTGGCTGGCCGACGAAGACGGTCGTGACCTGCTGTGCGAACTGGTCAAGCAAGGAAGCCTGGGATTTGCCGATGAATAAGATTCACGTAAGTGTCGCGGACTGGCAAAAGGATATCGCTGAGATTCGGCGCATTCGTGAGGCGGTGTTTATCGCTGAACAATCGGTTCCACCAGAGCTGGAATGGGATGCGGATGACGCCGACGCAATGCACTTTCTTGCATTCGAAGGCGATTTTCCGATTGGCACCGCTCGCCTGCTGCCCAGCGGCGAGATTGGTCGCGTGTCGGTACTCAAGGACTGGCGCGGACTGAAGGTCGGCGACAAGCTGATGGAAACGGTGATCGGCGAGGCCGAAAAACGTGGCCAGACCAGGCAGTTCCTGAGTGCGCAGGTGTATGCGGCGCCGTTTTATGAGCGGCTGGGTTTCAAGATCGTCAGTGACGAATTCCTGGAAGTCGGGATTCCGCACGTTGATATGGTGCGCGAGGGCTGATTCGAGATCGAGTCGCCCTTATCGCAGGCAAGCCAGCTCCCACAGGGGAATGCATTCCAAATGTGGGAGCTGGCTTGCCTGCGATAGCGCCATCAGCAACACCCAAAATGCCCTGCCTGCCAGGGCATTTTGCCGTCTACGATTCAACTTGCGACCCGCCAGGCCGACAAACTGGCACTATCAAGCCTAATTGACTCGCAGAGATAACGGACATGTCCCTACGCACCCTGCTCACCGCCCTGCTCCTCACTACCAGCGCCTGCGCCATGGCCGACACCGAAGTCGTCAACCTGAGCAACCGCACCAGCGCCGACCTGCTGCCCGTCGCGCAGAACTTTATCGGCAAGGACGGCACCGTCAGCGCCTATGGCAACCAGCTTATTGTTAAAGCGGACCCCGGCAAGATCCAGGACCTGCGCGCCCTGCTCACGCAACTGGACACACCCGCCAAGCGCCTGTTGATCACCGTCGACAGCAACGAAAACAACCAGCAGAACAGCGGTGACAGCCAAACCCGCATCATCAGCTACGGCACTGCCAGCCGCGACGGCGGCATCCAGCAGATCCAGGCCAGTGAAGGCGTGCCCGCACTGATTCAGGTCGGCCAGAGCGTGCCACTGACCACCACGCAGCCTGACGCCTACGGCCGCCCGCAGAACCAGACCCAGTACCGCAACGTCACCCAGGGCTTTTACGTGACTGCCAGTGTCACTGGCGAGACCGTACACCTGGCTATCAGTACCAACCGTGACCGCATGAGCCAGGAACGTCCCGATGTAGTGAATATTCAAAGTACCGACACAACGGTCAGTGGCCGCCTGGGCGAATGGATCCCGCTGGCGGGTATCAATCGCGAGACCCAGGCCGATAAATCCTCTACAACCCGCAGCTACTCTACCCAGGGCCGTGATGACCTGACTTTGCGGGTCAAGGTCGACACCCTGAACTAAAGCACCAAAAACTGACTGGCGAGTCGCATTAGACTAAAGATGTAGTGCCTGAAAAATAGCACTACAAAACATTTGACGAGCCAAAAAAGCCTGTGCATGATGGCCTCGCTCCCGCTAATCAGAGGCCCTGGCAAGGGCCTTCGGATCGCCGCTCTAAGCTACCCACCTGAGCCGATTCGTGTCTGTACCGCCCACAAGGTGTGTTTGACGTTGGTTGCGACTGGAACGAAGTTGTCCCGAGGGACGGAAGCTAACCAGGTAACCCGGCTACACACTGATGGATCGTACCAAGGCCCACGATGCCCGAAGACTGTTCGCAGTTTGCCCTTACCTGCTCAACTCGCCCTCTCGCACTGCGTTTATCCCGTCGCCTTCCCCGCCAAACCCGACTTGACCGCCTAAGCTTCTGGTCAGCGAGCAGCCCTGCCCACGCATTGAATGCACGGCTGGCAAAACGGATGTTTTTCCAAACAAGACGCGACGAGGTTTTTCCCCATGGCACTGACACGCGAACAGCAAATTGCAGCCCTTGAAAAAGATTGGGCTGAAAACCCACGCTGGAAAGGCGTAACCCGCGCTTATTCCGCTGCTGACGTCGTCCGCCTGCGTGGCTCGGTTCAACCTGAGCACACCTTTGCAAAACTCGGCGCCGAGAAGCTGTGGAAGCTGGTCACCCAGGGTGCCAAGCCGTCCTTCCGCCCCGAAAAAGATTTCGTCAACTGCATGGGCGCCCTCACTGGCGGCCAGGCAGTTCAACAGGTAAAAGCCGGTATCCAGGCGATCTACCTGTCCGGCTGGCAAGTGGCAGCGGACAACAACTCCGCTGAATCCATGTACCCCGACCAATCGCTGTACCCGGTGGACTCCGTGCCAACCGTGGTCAAGCGCATCAACAACTCGTTCCGCCGCGCCGACCAGATCCAGTGGAAAGCCGGTAAAGGTCCGGGCGACGAAGGCTACATCGACTACTTCGCACCCATCGTGGCTGACGCCGAAGCGGGTTTCGGCGGCGTACTCAACGCCTACGAACTGATGAAGAGCATGATCGAGGCAGGCGCTGCCGGCGTGCACTTCGAAGACCAACTGGCGTCGGTGAAAAAATGCGGCCACATGGGCGGCAAGGTACTGGTTCCAACCCAGGAAGCCGTACAAAAGCTGACCGCAGCACGCTTGGCCGCTGACGTTGCTGGCACGCCGACCATCATCCTGGCGCGTACCGACGCCAACGCGGCAGACTTGCTGACCTCCGACTGCGACCCGTACGACCAGCCGTTCGTAACCGGCGAACGCACCCAGGAAGGCTTCTATAAAGTGCGCGCCGGTCTCGACCAGGCGATCGCCCGTGGCCTGGCCTACGCGCCTTACGCCGACCTGATCTGGTGCGAAACCGCCAAGCCGGACCTGGACGAAGCGCGTCGTTTCGCCGAAGCGATCAAGAAGGAATACCCGGACCAACTGCTGTCCTACAACTGCTCGCCTTCTTTCAACTGGAAGAAGAACCTGGACGACGCGACCATCGCCAAGTTCCAGCGCGAACTGTCGGCCATGGGCTACAAGCACCAGTTCATCACCCTGGCTGGCATTCACAACATGTGGCACAGCATGTTCAACCTGGCGCACGACTATGCCCGTAACGACATGACCGCCTACGTGAAACTGCAGGAGCAAGAGTTCGCTGACGCCGCCAAGGGTTACACCTTTGTGGCGCACCAGCAGGAAGTGGGCACCGGCTACTTCGACGACATGACCACCGTGATCCAGGGCGGCACCTCGTCCGTGACCGCGCTGACCGGCTCGACCGAAGAAGAGCAGTTCCACTAAGTCGCGAGTAAACGGCCAGTGCGGCCCCACGGAAGACCTAACCGCACTGCCGCTTGATCTGACGCCCCGACTGGTTCGGGGCGTTTTTTTTGCCCGCTTGAAAACACCACACATCACCTGTGGGAGCTGGCTTGCCTGCGATGGCGGTGGGTCAGTGACAGATTTTTCAACTGTTCCACCGCTATCGCAGGCAAGCCAGCTCCCACATCGACCGTGTCGACCCTGAAGGTTTTGCGCAAAACATTGACCCAGGGCGCTATTTGCCTGAATCAAATCGGTTAAAAGATCCCCTCCAGCAACTAGCAGCAATCACGCAAGTAACAACAACTTCCCGCGCCACACGAGAAACATTCGCTTAAATCCTGCGCAAACAATATTCATTATCATTTAGCCGATGAAAACTTCTTTACCGCTTAAACAAAACACATTTGATTAAATGCCCGCTAATCCCCGCCCCACAAGGGCTACAGCCCCAAGAAGGTGCACTATGTGCTTATTCCATCGAATAATTTCGCTATAGGAATTTTACTTGCCCGGTGTTTAGCCATAAAATCACCGCGATTGATTGCAGTGCGACATATCGTCACTGCATCGTTACTTTTTCGAGCTCAGAGACCTTTGCTCTCTGTTAAGGATTTCCAGCATGACCGAAGCGACAGGACTCATGGCCCACAACTGGGGCTTTGCCATTTTCCTCCTCGGTGTTGTCGGCCTTTGTGCCTTCATGCTCGGCGTCTCCAGCCTCCTCGGGTCAAAAGCCTGGGGCCGCAGCAAAAATGAACCGTTCGAGTCCGGCATGCTGCCTACAGGTGGCGCCCGCTTGCGGCTCTCAGCCAAATTCTATCTGGTCGCGATGCTGTTCGTGATCTTCGATATCGAAGCCCTCTTTCTCTTTGCCTGGTCTGTGTCCGTCCGCGAAAGCGGCTGGACCGGATTCGTCGAAGCCCTCGTTTTCATAGCAATTCTGTTGGCAGGCCTTGTCTACCTATTCCGAGTGGGCGCCCTTGACTGGGCTCCGGAAGCTCGTCGTAAGCGGCAAGCGAAGCTGAAACAATGAGGCTTTGGCGATGCAATACAATCTCACCAGGATCGACCCGGATGCTCCTAACGATCAGTACCCTATCGGCGAACGGGAAACCGTCTCCGATCCGTTAGAAGATCAAGTCCACAAAAACATCTACATGGGCAAACTCGAAGACGTGCTGAGTGGCGCGGTCAACTGGGGGCGTAAAAACTCCCTGTGGCCGTACAACTTCGGCCTTTCGTGCTGCTACGTGGAAATGACCACCGCCTTCACGGCGCCCCACGACATCGCGCGCTTTGGCGCCGAAGTTATCCGGGCATCACCGCGCCAGGCGGATTTCATGGTTATCGCCGGCACCTGCTTTATCAAAATGGCGCCGATCATTCAGCGTCTCTACGAGCAAATGCTCGAACCGAAGTGGGTTATCTCCATGGGTTCGTGCGCCAACTCCGGTGGCATGTACGACATCTACTCCGTCGTTCAAGGGGTGGACAAGTTCCTGCCCGTGGACGTCTACGTGCCTGGCTGCCCGCCCCGCCCTGAAGCTTTTCTGCAAGGCTTGATGCTGTTGCAGGAGTCGATTGGCAAGGAGCGTCGTCCGCTTTCCTGGGTGGTCGGTGATCAAGGCGTTTATCGCGCCGAGATGCCGTCACAAAAGGAACAGCGCCGCGAACAGCGAATCGCAGTCACCAACCTGCGCAGCCCCGACGAAGTCTGATCCAGCCCCGCTTCTTTTATAGAACGAAAACCTGGCTTCATTCTTTACGTTGACCGAAAGCGATAAAAAACCATGACTACAGGCAGTGCTCTGTACATCCCGCCTTACAAGGCAGACGACCAGGATGTGGTTGTCGAACTCAATAACCGTTTTGGCCCTGACGCCTTCACCGCCCAGGCCACACGCACCGGTATGCCGGTGCTGTGGGTGGCGCGCGCCAAGCTCGTCGAAGTCCTGAGCTTCCTGCGCAACCTGCCCAAGCCGTACGTCATGCTTTATGACCTGCATGGCGTGGACGAGCGTCTGCGCACCAAGCGTCAAGGTTTGCCGAGCGGTGCCGATTTCACCGTGTTCTACCACTTGATGTCGCTGGAACGTAACAGCGACGTGATGATCAAGGTCGCGCTGTCCGAAAGCGACTTGAGCATCCCGACCGTCACCGGTATCTGGCCGAATGCCAGCTGGTACGAGCGCGAAGTTTGGGACATGTTCGGTATCGACTTCCCGGGCCACCCGCACCTGACGCGCATCATGATGCCGCCGACCTGGGAAGGTCACCCGCTGCGCAAGGACTTTCCTGCCCGCGCAACCGAATTCGACCCGTTCAGCCTCAACCTCGCCAAGCAGCAGCTTGAAGAAGAAGCTGCACGCTTCCGTCCGGAAGACTGGGGCATGAAACGCTCCGGCACCAACGAGGACTACATGTTCCTCAACCTGGGCCCGAACCACCCTTCGGCTCACGGTGCCTTCCGTATCATCCTGCAACTGGACGGCGAAGAAATCGTCGACTGTGTGCCGGACATCGGTTACCACCACCGTGGTGCCGAGAAGATGGCCGAGCGCCAGTCCTGGCACAGCTTCATCCCGTACACCGACCGTATCGACTACCTCGGCGGCGTGATGAACAACCTGCCGTACGTGCTGTCGGTCGAGAAGCTGGCCGGTATCAAGGTGCCGGACCGCGTCGACACCATCCGCATCATGATGGCCGAGTTCTTCCGCATCACCAGCCACCTGCTGTTCCTGGGTACCTATATCCAGGACGTTGGCGCCATGACCCCGGTGTTCTTCACCTTCACCGACCGTCAGCGCGCCTACAAGGTCATCGAAGCCATTACCGGTTTCCGCCTGCACCCGGCCTGGTATCGCATCGGCGGCGTGGCGCACGACCTGCCGAACGGCTGGGAGCGCCTGGTCAAGGAATTCATCGACTGGATGCCCAAGCGTCTGGACGAGTACCAAAAGGCTGCGCTGGACAACAGCATCCTCAAGGGTCGTACCATCGGCGTCGCGCAGTACAACACCAAAGAAGCCCTGGAATGGGGCGTCACCGGTGCCGGCCTGCGTTCGACCGGCTGCGACTTCGACCTGCGTAAAGCACGGCCGTACTCGGGCTACGAGAACTTCGAGTTCGAAGTGCCGCTGGCCGCCAATGGCGATGCCTACGACCGGTGCATCGTGCGCGTTGAAGAAATGCGCCAGAGCCTGAAGATCATCGAGCAGTGCATGCGCAACATGCCGGCTGGCCCGTACAAGGCGGATCACCCGCTGACCACACCGCCGCCGAAAGAGCGCACGCTGCAGCACATCGAAACCCTGATCACGCACTTCCTGCAAGTTTCGTGGGGCCCGGTGATGCCGGCCAACGAATCCTTCCAGATGATCGAAGCGACCAAGGGTATCAACAGTTATTACCTGACGAGCGATGGCGGCACCATGAGCTACCGCACCCGGATTCGTACCCCAAGCTTTGCCCACTTGCAGCAGATCCCTTCGGTGATCAAAGGCGAGATGGTCGCGGACTTGATTGCGTACCTGGGTAGTATCGATTTCGTTATGGCCGACGTGGACCGCTAAGCATGAACAGCACGCTTATCCAGACAGACCGTTTCACCTTGAGTGAAACCGAGCGCTCGGCCATCGAGCACGAGCTGCATCATTACGAAGACCCGCGCGCGGCGTCTATCGAAGCCTTGAAGATCGTCCAGAAGGAACGTGGCTGGGTGCCGGACGGCGCCCTCTACGCCATCGGCGAGATCCTCGGCATCCCCGCCAGCGACGTTGAAGGTGTGGCCACGTTCTACAGCCAGATCTTCCGCCAGCCGGTCGGCCGCCACATCATTCGCGTGTGCGACAGCATGGTCTGCTACATCGGTGGCCATGAATCAGTGGTCAGCGAAATCCAGAACAAGCTGGGCATTGGCCTCGGCCAAACCACTCCGGACGGCCGCTTCACGCTGCTGCCGGTGTGCTGCCTGGGCAACTGCGACAAGGCGCCGGCGTTGATGATCGACGACGACACATTCGGTGACGTGCAGCCTGCTGGCGTGACCCAATTGCTCGAGGGCTACCCATGACCCTTACATCTTTCGGCCCGGCCAACCTGATCAAGCGTTCGCCTGAAACCCACCCGCTGACCTGGCGCCTGCGTGACGACGGCGAGCCGGTATGGCTCGACGAGTACCAGGCCAAGAACGGTTACGCGGCGGCGCGCAAAGCCTTCGCCGACATGGCCCAGGACGATATCGTCCAGACCGTGAAAGACGCCGGCCTTAAAGGCCGCGGCGGTGCTGGCTTCCCCACTGGCGTTAAGTGGGGCCTGATGCCCAAAGACGAATCCATCAACATTCGCTACCTGCTGTGCAACGCGGACGAGATGGAGCCGAACACCTGGAAAGACCGCATGCTGATGGAGCAACTGCCCCATCTGCTGATCGAAGGCATGCTGATCAGCGCCCGAGCACTGAAAACCTACCGGGGCTATATCTTCCTGCGTGGCGAATACACCACCGCCGCCAAGCACCTCAACCGTGCCGTGGAAGAAGCCAAGGCCGCCGGCCTGCTGGGCAAGAACATCCTCGGTTCGGGTTTTGACTTCGAGTTGTTCGTGCACACCGGCGCCGGGCGTTATATCTGCGGTGAAGAAACCGCACTGATCAACTCCCTCGAAGGTCGCCGCGCCAACCCGCGCTCCAAGCCGCCCTTCCCTGCCGCCGTGGGCGTGTGGGGCAAGCCGACTTGCGTGAACAACGTCGAGACCCTTTGCAACGTGCCGGCGATCATTGCCGATGGCGTGGACTGGTACAAATCCTTGGCTCGCGAAGGCAGCGAAGACATGGGCACCAAGCTCATGGGCTTCTCCGGCAAGGTCAAGAACCCTGGCCTGTGGGAGCTGCCGTTCGGCGTGACCGCCCGCGAGCTGTTCGAGGACTACGCCGGCGGCATGCGCGACGGCTACACCTTGAAAGCCTGGCAGCCAGGCGGCGCCGGTACCGGCTTCCTGCTCCCCGAGCACCTCGACGCACAAATGTATGCCGGCGGCATCGGCAAGGTCGGCACCCGTATGGGCACTGGCCTGGCGATGGCGGTGGACAACACCGTGAACATGGTTTCGTTGCTGCGCAACATGGAGCAGTTCTTTGCCCGTGAATCGTGCGGCTTCTGCACCCCGTGCCGTGACGGCTTGCCATGGAGCGTCAAGCTCTTGATGGCGATCGAGAACGGTGAAGGCCAGCCAGGCGACATCGAGACCCTGCTGGGTCTGGTCGGGTTCCTCGGCCCAGGCAAGACCTTCTGTGCTCACGCACCGGGCGCCGTGGAGCCATTGGGCAGCGCAATCAAATACTTCCGCTCGGAGTTCGAAGCCGGCATCGCGCCTGTCAGCGCCGCCGTCCCGCCTCTGGCAAGGCCGATCGTAGTCGGCGCGTAACGCTTTAAAGGCGAAGGGTCCGTGCCCTTCGTCTTCTCATGGGCTGACGCCGTAAAGGCTGTGTTGATGCCCATGAATAACAAGATTCCATTAGCCACGCCCGCTGACAACGGGCCAACGAAGAACTTTGAACCATGGCCACTATCCACGTAGACGGCAAAGCGCTCGAAGTCGATGGGGCAGACAACCTGTTACAGGCATGTCTCTCACTAGGCCTCGACATCCCGTATTTCTGCTGGCACCCCGCGCTTGGTAGCGTTGGTGCCTGTCGCCAGTGCGCGGTCAAGCAGTACACCGACGAGAACGACACCCGTGGTCGTATCGTCATGTCCTGCATGACCCCAGCCACCGACAACACCTGGATCTCCATCGAAGATGAAGAATCCAAGGCGTTCCGCGCCAGTGTCGTCGAATGGCTGATGACCAACCACCCGCATGACTGCCCGGTCTGTGAGGAAGGCGGTCACTGCCACCTGCAAGACATGACGGTGATGACCGGCCACAACGAGCGCCGTTATCGCTTCACCAAGCGCACCCACCAGAACCAGGACCTCGGCCCGTTCATTTCCCACGAAATGAACCGCTGCATTGCCTGCTACCGTTGCGTGCGTTTCTATAAAGACTACGCCGGCGGCACCGACCTGGGCGTCTTCGGCGCCCACGACAACGTGTACTTCGGTCGCGTTGAAGACGGCGTGCTCGAAAGCGAGTTCTCCGGCAACCTCACCGAGGTCTGCCCGACCGGTGTGTTCACCGACAAGACTCACTCCGAGCGCTACAACCGTAAGTGGGACATGCAGTTCTCACCGAGCATCTGCCATGGCTGCTCCAGCGGTTGCAACATCTCCCCGGGCGAGCGCTACGGCGAACTGCGTCGCATCGAAAACCGCTTTAACGGTTCGGTCAACCAGTACTTCCTGTGCGACCGTGGCCGTTTCGGCTATGGCTACGTCAACCGCGAAGACCGCCCACGCCAGCCGCTGTTGGCCGGTGGCGCCAAGCTGAGCCTGGACGACGCGCTGGATAAAGCCGCCGACCTGCTGCGCGGCCGCAACATCGTCGGTATCGGTTCGCCGCGTGCCAGCCTCGAAAGCAACTACGCGTTGCGCGAGCTGGTGGGTGCCGAGCACTTCTACTCCGGTATCGAAGCCGGTGAGTTGGAGCGCATCCGCCTGGTCCTGCAAGTGCTGAACGACAGCCCGCTGCCAGTCCCGAACATGCGCGACATCGAAGACCACGATGCGATCTTCGTCCTCGGCGAAGACCTGACCCAGACTGCCGCGCGTATTGCGCTGTCGCTGCGTCAGTCGGTCAAAGGCAAGGCCGAAGACATGGCCGACGCCATGCGCGTACAGCCTTGGCTCGACGCCGCGGTGAAAAACATCGGCCAGCACGCGCTGAACCCGCTGTTTATCGCAAGCCTGGCTGAAACCAAGCTCGACGACATCGCCGAAGAATGCGTTCACGCAGCGCCGGACGACCTGGCCCGCATCGGTTTCGCCGTGGCCCACGCCCTGGACGCCAGCGCACCTGCCGTCGAAGGCCTGGACACTGAAGCCGCTGAACTGGCCCAGCGCATCGCCGACGCCCTGCTCGCGGCCAAGCGCCCATTGATCATTGCCGGCACCTCGTTGGGTTCCAAGGCACTGATTGAGGCTGCTGCGAATATCGCGAAGGCCTTGAAGCTGCGCGACAAGAACGGTTCCATCAGCCTGGTCGTGCCGGAAGCCAACAGCCTCGGCTTGGCCATGCTCGGTGGCGAGTCCTTGGACGCCGCCCTGCAAGCGGTAATCGACGGCAATGCCGACGCCATCGTGGTACTGGAAAACGACCTGTACACCCGCACCGATTCAGCCAAGGTCGATGCCGCGCTGGATGCCGCCAAAGTACTGATCGTGGCCGATCACCAGAAGACCGCCACCAGCGAGCGTGCCGACCTGGTGCTGCCAGCCGCCACCTTCGCCGAAGGCGACGGTACCCTGGTCAGCCAGGAAGGCCGCGCCCAGCGCTTCTTCCAGGTGTTCGATCCGAAGTACATGGACGCCAGCATCCTGGTTCACGAAGGCTGGCGCTGGCTGCATGCCCTGCGTGCGACCCTGCTGAACCAGCCGATCGACTGGACCCAGCTCGACCACGTGACCGCTGCTGCCGCCGCAAGCGCGCCGCAATTGGCACGTATCGTCGACGCTGCTCCGTCCGCCTCGTTCCGCATCAAGGGCATGAAACTCGCCCGTGAACCGCTGCGTTACTCCGGCCGTACCGCCATGCGCGCCGACATCAGCGTGCACGAGCCGCGTACCCCGCAAGACCCGGATACCGCGTTTGCCTTCTCCATGGAAGGTTACTCGGGCTCGGTCGAGCCACGCCAGCAGGTGCCATTTGCCTGGTCGCCGGGCTGGAACTCGCCGCAAGCCTGGAACAAGTTCCAGGACGAAGTCGGTGGTCACATCCGCGCTGGCGACCCAGGCACCCGCCTGATCGAAAGCACCGGTGACTCGCTGAACTGGTTCGCCGCCGTGCCGCGTCCATTCAACCCGGCCCAGGGCACCTGGCAGGTTGTGCCGTTCTTCCACCTGTTCGGCAGCGAAGAGACCTCTTCCAAAGCTGCGCCGGTGCAAAGTCGCATTCCTGAAGCCTACGTGTCCGTGGCCAAGTCCGAAGCCGATCGCCTGGGCGTCAACGACGGTGCCCTGCTCAGCCTGAACGTGGCTGGCCAGACCCTACGTCTGCCGCTGCGTATCAATGATGAGTTGGGTGCTGGCCTGGTTGCACTGCCGAAAGGCCTTGCGGGTATTCCACCTGCGATCTTTGGCAAAACCGTTGACGGTCTGCAGGAGGCAGCGCAATGACCTGGTTCACCCCTGAAGTGATCGACGTGATCATCTCGGTCGTAAAGGCCATCGTGATCCTGTTGGCCGTGGTCGTTGCTGGCGCCCTGCTCAGCTTCGTCGAACGTCGCCTGCTGGGCTGGTGGCAGGACCGTTACGGTCCGAACCGCGTTGGCCCGTTCGGTATGTTCCAGATCGCCGCCGACATGCTGAAAATGTTCTTCAAGGAAGACTGGACCCCGCCGTTTGCCGACAAGGTGATCTTCACCCTGGCACCGGTCGTGGCCATGAGCGCCTTGCTGATCGCCTTCGCGATCATCCCGATCACCCCGACCTGGGGCGTGGCGGACCTGAACATCGGTTTGCTGTTCTTCTTCGCCATGGCCGGTTTGTCGGTCTATGCGGTGCTGTTCGCCGGTTGGTCGAGCAACAACAAGTTCGCCCTGTTGGGCAGCTTGCGGGCTTCGGCCCAGACCGTGTCCTACGAAGTGTTCATGGGCCTGGCGCTGATGGGCATCGTGGTGCAGGTCGGCTCGTTCAACATGCGCGACATCGTCGAGTACCAGGCGCAGAACCTGTGGTTCATCATTCCGCAGTTCTTTGGCTTCTGCACCTTCTTCATCGCTGGCGTCGCCGTGACTCACCGTCACCCGTTCGACCAGCCGGAAGCGGAACAGGAACTGGCTGACGGTTACCACATTGAATACGCCGGCATGAAATGGGGCATGTTCTTCGTTGGCGAATACATCGGCATCATCTTGATCTCGGCCCTGTTGGTCACGCTGTTCTTCGGCGGCTGGCACGGTCCGTTCGGCATCCTGCCGCAGTTGGCGTTCTTCTGGTTCTTCCTGAAGACCGCGTTCTTCATCATGTTGTTTATCCTGCTGCGCGCTTCCATTCCGCGTCCACGATACGACCAGGTGATGGATTTCAGCTGGCGCTTCTGCCTGCCGCTGACCCTGATCAATTTGCTGGTGACGGCTGCCGTTGTGTTGTTGAACACGCCAGCCGGCGCGGTTCAGTGAGGATTTGACCCATGTTCAAATATATTGGCGACATCGTTAAGGGTACCGGTACCCAGTTGCGAAGCCTGGTGATGGTGTTCGGTCACGGCTTTCGCAAACGCGACACCCTGCAATACCCGGAAGAAGCGGTGTACCTGCCGCCGCGCTATCGCGGCCGCATCGTACTGACCCGCGACCCCGATGGCGAAGAGCGTTGCGTAGCCTGCAACCTGTGCGCCGTGGCGTGCCCGGTGGGTTGCATCTCCCTGCAGAAAGCTGAAACCGAAGACGGTCGCTGGTACCCGGACTTCTTCCGCATCAACTTCTCGCGCTGCATTTTCTGTGGCCTCTGCGAGGAAGCTTGCCCGACCACCGCCATCCAGCTGACACCGGATTTCGAGATGGCCGAGTTCAAACGTCAGGACCTGGTGTACGAGAAAGAAGATCTGCTGATCTCTGGTCCCGGTAAAAACCCTGATTACAACTTCTATCGTGTTGCAGGTATGGCCGTTGCCGGTAAGCCGAAGGGCGCCGCACAAAACGAAGCCGAGCCGATCAACGTGAAGAGCTTGCTGCCTTAAGGAAGAAAGATGGAATTCGCTTTCTATTTCGCGTCCGGTATTGCAGTGGTGTCCACGCTTCGCGTGATCACCAACACCAATCCTGTGCACGCCCTGCTCTACCTGATCATTTCGTTGATCGCCGTGGCCATGACTTTTTTCAGCCTCGGCGCACCGTTCGCCGGTGTGCTGGAAGTGATCGCCTACGCCGGCGCCATCATGGTGCTGTTCGTGTTTGTGGTGATGATGCTCAACCTGGGGCCGGCCTCGGTCGCCCAGGAACGCGTCTGGCTCAAGCCCGGCATCTGGCTCGGCCCGGTCATCCTGGCAGCCCTGCTGCTGGGTGAACTGCTGTATGTGCTGTTCGCTCACCAGAGCGGCCAGGCCATCGGCCACACCACCGTAGACGCGAAAGCCGTGGGCGTCAGCCTGTTCGGCCCGTACCTGCTGGTGGTCGAACTGGCTTCGATGCTGCTGCTCGCGGCAGCCATCACCGCCTTCCACTTGGGCCGCAACGAAGCCAAGGAGCAATGACGATGCCTGCTATCCCTTTGGAGCATGGTCTGGCGGTCGCCGGCATCCTGTTCTGCCTTGGCCTGGTCGGCCTGATGGTTCGCCGTAACCTTCTGTTCGTGTTGATGAGCCTGGAAATCATGATGAACGCCGCCGCACTGGCGTTCGTTGTTGCAGGTAGCCGATGGGCGCAGCCGGATGGGCAAGTCATGTTCATCCTGGTGATCAGCCTGGCAGCCGCCGAGGCCAGTATTGGCCTGGCGATCCTGCTGCAACTGTATCGTCGCTTCCACACGCTTGATATCGACGCTGCCAGTGAGATGCGCGGATGAACATGATCTTTCTGACTTTCGTATTTCCCCTGATCGGTTTCCTGCTGCTGTCGTTCTCCCGTGGACGCTGGTCGGAAAACCTTTCTGCCTTGATCGGCGTGGGTTCCATTGGCTTGTCGGCGATCGTCGCCGCCTACGTCATCTGGCAATTCAACGTGGCACCGCCGGAAGGCGGCCACTACACCCTGGTGCTGTGGCAATGGATGTCGGTGGACGGCTTCAAGCCCAACTTCGCCCTCTACGTCGACGGCCTGTCGATCACCATGCTCGGCGTGGTGGTGGGTGTAGGCTTCCTGATCCACCTGTTCGCGTCCTGGTACATGCGTGGTGAGGCCGGCTACTCGCGCTTCTTCTCGTACACCAACCTGTTTATCGCCAGCATGCTGTTCCTGGTACTCGGCGATAACCTGTTGTTCCTGTACTTCGGCTGGGAAGGCGTGGGCCTGTGCTCGTACCTGTTGATCGGTTTCTACTACAGCAACCGCAACAACGGTAACGCGGCACTCAAGGCCTTTATCGTCACCCGCATCGGCGACGTGTTCATGGCCATCGGCCTGTTCATCCTGTTCCAACAAGTGGGTACGCTGAACATCCAGGAACTGCTGGTGCTGGCACCGCAGAAATTCCAGGTTGGTGACTTCTGGATCACCCTGGCGACCCTGATGCTGCTGGGTGGCGCTGTGGGTAAATCCGCACAACTGCCGCTGCAAACCTGGCTGGCGGACGCGATGGCCGGTCCTACGCCGGTGTCGGCGCTGATCCACGCGGCAACCATGGTGACTGCGGGTGTCTACCTGATCGCGCGTACCCACGGCCTGTTCACCCTGGCGCCGGAAATCCTGCATCTTGTAGGGCTGGTCGGTGGTGTGACCCTGGTTCTGGCGGGTTTTGCCGCGCTGGTACAGACCGACATCAAGCGTATCCTCGCCTACTCGACCATGAGCCAGATTGGCTACATGTTCCTGGCCCTGGGCGTTGGCGCCTGGGACGCGGCGATTTTCCACCTGATGACCCACGCCTTCTTCAAGGCCCTGCTGTTCCTTGCCTCCGGTGCAGTGATCGTTGCCTGCCACCACGAGCAGAACATCTTCAAGATGGGCGGCCTGTGGAAGAAACTGCCATTGGCCTACGCCAGCTTCATCGTCGGGGGTGCCGCCCTGGCCGCCCTGCCGTTGGTGACCGCAGGTTTCTACTCCAAGGACGAAATCCTCTGGGAAGCGTTCGCCAGCGGTAACCAGAACCTGCTGTATGCAGGCCTGGTCGGTGCGTTCATGACCTCGCTGTACACCTTCCGCCTGATCTTCATCACCTTCCACGGTGAAGCCAAGACCGAAGCGCACGCAGGCCACGGCATCTCCCACTGGTTGCCACTGTCGGTGCTGATCATCCTGTCGACCTTCATCGGCGCCATGATCACCCCGCCTCTGGCCGGTGTACTGCCGGAAAGCGCCGGGCATGCCGGTGGCGCCGCCAAGCACAGCCTGGAAATCGCCTCGGGCGCCATCGCCATCGCCGGTATCCTGCTGGCCGCACTGCTGTTCCTCGGCAAGCGTCGCTTCGTGACGGCTGTGGCCAACAGTGGCATTGGTCGCTTCCTGTCAGCCTGGTGGTTCGCTGCGTGGGGCTTCGACTGGATCTACGACAAACTGTTCGTCAAACCTTACCTGGCCATCAGCCACGTACTGCGCAAAGACCCGCTCGACCAGACCATCGGTTTGATCCCGCGCGCCGCCAAGGCCGGTCACACCGCCCTGAGCCGCAGCGAGACCGGTCAACTGCGTTGGTATGCAGCCTCCATGGCCATCGGTGCCGTGCTGGTGATCGGCGCCATCGTTGTGGTAGCGGTCTGACTATGAACCTTTTGAACTTTGCGAACCTGCGAAAGGAAACGAGCCTGTCATGATTCTGCCCTGGCTAATCCTGATCCCCTTTATCGGCGGCCTGCTCTGCTGGATGGGTGAACGCTTCGGCGCCACCCTGCCCCGCTGGATTGCGTTGCTGACCATGTCCCTGGAACTCGCGCTCGGCCTCTGGCTGTGGGCGCACGGTGACTATTCATTCGCTCCGGCACCGGGTGTCGATCCAACTTTCGCGCTTGAATTCAAGCACGTGTGGATCCAGCGCTTCGGCATCAACGTGCACCTGGCCCTCGACGGCCTGTCGCTGTTGATGATTTTGCTGACCGGCTTGCTGGGTATCCTCTCGGTACTCTGCTCCTGGAAAGAAATTCAGCGCCACGTGGGCTTCTTCCACCTGAACCTGATGTGGATCCTGGGCGGCGTTGTCGGCGTGTTCCTTGCGCTGGACCTGTTCATGTTCTTCTTCTTCTGGGAAATGATGCTGGTGCCGATGTACTTCCTCATCGCGCTCTGGGGTCACAGTTCTTCGGACGGCAAGAAAACCCGGATCTACGCGGCGACCAAGTTCTTCATCTTCACCCAGGCTTCCGGCCTGATCATGTTGGTGGCGATCCTGGGTCTGGTACTGGTCAACTTCAACAACACTGGCGTGATTACCTTCAACTACGCCGACCTGTTGAAAACCAAGATGTCGCTGACCACCGAGTACATCCTGATGCTGGGCTTCTTCATCGCCTTCGCGGTGAAGCTGCCGGTGGTGCCGTTCCACTCCTGGTTGCCTGACGCTCACGCCCAGGCACCGACCGCAGGTTCCGTCGACCTCGCCGGTATCCTGCTTAAGACTGCTGCTTATGGTCTGCTGCGTTTCGCCCTGCCGCTGTTCCCGAATGCCTCGGCCGAGTTCGCGCCGATCGCCATGACCCTGGGTCTGATCGGGATCTTCTACGGTGCGTTCCTGGCTTTCGCGCAAACCGACATCAAGCGCCTGATTGCCTTCTCGTCCGTTTCCCACATGGGTTTCGTACTGATCGGCATCTACTCCGGCAGCCAACTGGCGCTGCAAGGCGCGGTGATCCAGATGTTGGCCCACGGTGTTTCGGCGGCGGCACTGTTTATCCTCAGTGGTCAGCTGTACGAGCGCCTGCACACCCGTGACATGCGTGAAATGGGTGGCGTGTGGTCGCGCATCGCGTACCTGCCGGCCATCAGCCTGTTCTTCGCCGCCGCATCCCTGGGCTTGCCGGGCACCGGTAACTTCATCGGCGAGTTCCTGATCCTGATGGGTTCGTTCGTACACACGCCGTGGATCAGCGCCATTGCTACCTCGGGCCTGGTGTTTGGTTCGGTCTACTCGCTGATCATGATCCACCGCGCCTACTTCGGCCCGGCCAAGTCCGACACCGTCCTGCAAGGGATGGATGCTCGCGAACTGATCATGGTGCTCGGCCTTGCGGTGCTGCTGATCTACATCGGTGTGTACCCGCAACCGTTCCTGGACACTTCTGCCGCGACGATGCATGGCGTGCAGCAGTGGATCGGCACCGCCTTCTCTCAACTCGCTTCGGCCCGGTAAGAGCGCTATGGAATTCACGATCCAACACTTTATCGCGCTTGCGCCGCTGCTGATTACCAGCCTCACCGTTGTGGCGGTGATGCTGGCAATCGCCTGGCGCCGCAATCACTCGCAAACGTTCCTGCTGTCGTGTGCCGGTCTTAACCTGGCCCTGCTGTCGATCATTCCGGCACTCAAGGTCGCGCCATTGGCCGTGACCCCGCTGATGATGGTCGATGACTTCGCGCTGCTGTACATCGCGTTGATCCTGGTTGCCACCCTGGCCTGCGTCACCCTTGCCCACGCCTACCTCGGCGAAGGCGGCACTGGCTACCCAGGCAACAAGGAAGAGCTGTACCTGCTGATTCTGCTGGCTGCGGCCGGTGGCATCGTGCTGGTCAGCGCTCAGCACCTGGCCGGCTTGTTCATCGGCCTGGAACTGCTGTCGATCCCGACTTACGGCCTGGTGGCCTACGCCTTCTTCAACAAGCGCTCGCTGGAAGCCGGCATCAAGTACATGGTGCTGTCGGCGGCCGGTTCCGCGTTCCTGTTGTTCGGTATGGCCTTGCTCTACGCAGAGGCTGGCAACCTGAGCTTCACCGGTATCGGTCACGCCCTGGCGGCCACCAACATGCCTGCGCCGATTGCCCAACTGGGCCTGGCGATGATGCTGATCGGCCTGGCGTTCAAGCTGTCCCTGGTGCCGTTCCACTTGTGGACCCCGGACGTCTACGAAGGCGCCCCGGCGCCAGTGGCGGCGTTCCTGGCCACCGCGTCCAAGGTTGCCGTGTTTGCTGTGATGGTGCGTCTGTTCCAGATCTCGCCTGCGGCCAACACCGGCGTGCTGAGCACCGTGCTGACCGTGATCGCCATTGCGTCGATCCTGTTCGGTAACTTGCTGGCCCTGACCCAGAACAACCTCAAGCGTCTGCTCGGTTACTCCTCCATCGCGCACTTCGGCTACCTGCTGATCGCCCTGGTGGCGAGCAAAGGCCTGGCCGTGGAAGCCATGGGCGTGTACCTGGTCACCTACGTGATCACCAGCCTGGGCGCATTTGGCGTGATCACGCTGATGTCCTCGCCGTTCAAAGGCCGTGACGCCGACGCCCTGTACGAATACCGCGGCCTGTTCTGGCGCCGTCCGTACCTGACCGCCGTGCTCACCGTGATGATGCTGTCCCTGGCCGGTATCCCGCTGACCGCAGGCTTTATCGGCAAGTTCTACATCGTTGCTACCGGTGTTGAAGCCCATGAATGGTGGCTGGTTGCCTCGTTGGTACTGGGCAGCGCCATCGGCGTGTTCTACTACCTGCGCGTGATGGTCACCCTGTACCTGATCGAGCCAAACCTGCGCCGTGTGGATGCCGAGTTGCACTGGGAACAGAAGGCAGGCGGCGTGATGCTGCTGGCCATCGCCCTGCTCGCGTTCTTCCTGGGCGTGTACCCACAACCGTTGCTCACCCTGGTGCAGCACGCGGTACTGGGCGTTTGATCGCTTAGCTTGATGCAGTAAACGAAACGGCGCCTTCGGGCGCCGTTTTGCGTTTCTGGAGTTTCAATTCTTTTGCCCTCCCCTGTGCGCTGAAATTTCCTTCCTCCTCTACCTCTTTGTCTGGCATCTAGCCGCTGAACCTAGCCGTATGGTGATTGTGTTTTAGGAAAGTTCCCACAGCCAGGTCACTTGACCCCGGGCGCGTGGGCCACCACACTATACGCAGGCTACGTACAGAACATGGATGCTCTATTTATCGAGTTGCCGGCCTTTGAACGGCATCGCAGGGACTATCTGAGTGACGAGCTATTCCAAGGCTTTCAACAGGAGTTGATGAAGAATCCGCAAGCGGGCGACGTCATCGAGGGAACCGGCGGGTTGCGCAAGGTCCGTTTCGTCGATGAGCGACGCAACAAAGGCAAACGCGGAGGCTTGCGGGTCATTTACTACTGGTGGTCGGGCGGCACGCAGTTCTGGTTATTCACCCTGTACGGCAAACACGAACAGGATGACCTTACCCCCAATCACAAGAAAGCCTTAAAACACATGCTGGACAGGGAAATCAAAGCGAGAACACATCATGAAACGTGAAATCTTTTCCGAACTGGTCGAAGGCTTCGACGCCCTGGCCGAAGAACGCCAAGGCAAAGTCACCCTGCGGACCCACAAGGTCCATCTCAACAACCTGGCCCCCCTGAGCGCCGAAGAAGTGGTGGCCGTGCGCCAACAGCTCAACCTCTCGCGCTCGGTGTTCGCCATGTACCTGCGTACCAACGTGCGCACCCTGGAAAACTGGGAACAAGGCCGGGCCAAGCCCAACGCCCAGGCCACCACCTTGATTCGGCTGGTGTCGCGCTTTCCGGAAACCGTGGCGCAGCTCGCGGCCTTGGGTTGATGGACAAAGCCCCGACAGGTTCGGGGCTTCTTCATACAGGCTTATCGGCTCCCCCGAGGACTAGGCCCCTCCTCCTTCGCCACGAAACGCACTCGGGCTCACCCCTGTCCAGCGCTTGAAGGCCCGCCGAAAACTGCGCACATCGCTATAACCGACTTCCTCGGTAATACGTTCGATCGACAGCCCCGGATTCCCCAGCAACCCCATGGTACGTGCACGTCGCACTTGCTCCTGCAACGCTTCGAACGTCAGCCCGTGTTCGGTCAGGCGCCTGCGCAGGGTGCGCCCACTCATGTTCAAGTCGCCGGCGACCTTCTCCAGCTGGCTGCCCTGCAAATCCCGCGAAATAGCGCGTTCAACGGCCTGGATCAGGTCCATCTTCTGGTGCAACTGCGCGCTCTCCAACTCCAGCAACTCCAGGGCCTGGCGCAACGCCAAGGCGTGGTGATTAGGCAGGCGTTTATCCAGCCAATGCGGGGCCAGCACCATGCGATTGTGCAGGCAGCCAAAGCGCACATCCGCGCCAAACAGGCGTTGGTACTCAGCCTGGTAAGGCGGCGCAGCGTGCACGAACTCCATGCGCAGGGGCATAAACGTCTCCCCCACGAGCGCGCGGCCATACACCATCAGGCTGGCGAAGAACTCTTCGGCCGCAAACACCTGCACCTCGGCAAACGGCAGCAGGCATTCGACGTCGACGTGTACTTCTTCCAAGGTCTCATGGGTACGGGTGGTGGCGATGCCGCCTGAGGTGTGCTGATGGCGCTCGCCAATGGCAAATGCATCGCGCAGGGTTTTGCACAGGGAGATCACATGGCCGAGCAGGCCGAGGGTGCCCAGCACGTTCTGATGCCCCACCCACAGGCCCAGCCC
>NZ_WKDB01000066.1:0-35105 GCF_021606215.1 Pseudomonas sp. PA-5-4B
GCCCAACCCCCTGCTACCACTGCGCCCTGCCCGTCCCACCCGGCAGCCGGTTCACCGCCGAAATCCTCGGCGAGCGCCGCGAACTCTGCTGCCCGGGCTGTCAGGCAGTGGCCGAGGCGATTGTGGCCGGCGGGTTGCAAAGCTATTACCAGCACCGCAGCGAAGCCTCGGCCAACCCCGAGGCGCTGCCGGTGCAACTGGTCGACGAACTGGCGCTGTACGACCGCGCCGACGTGCAAAAACCCTTTGTGCGCCACGAAGGCGATCTGGCCGAAACCACCCTGTTGATGGAAGGCATCAGCTGCGCGGCCTGTGGCTGGCTGATCGAAAAACACTTGCGCAGCCTGCCCGCCGTGGCCGAGGCGCGGCTGAACCTGTCCAACCATCGCCTGCACGTGCGCTGGGCCGATGGGCAATTGCCGTTGAGCCAGGTGCTCAGCGAACTGCGCCATATCGGCTACGCCGCCCACCCTTACCAGGCCGATCGCGCCGCCGAGCAATTGGCCAGCGAAAACCGCCGGGCCTTGCGCCAGCTGGGCGTGGCGGGGTTGTTGTGGTTCCAGGCAATGATGGCGACCATGGCGACCTGGCCGGAATTCAATATTGACCTGAGCCCGGAGTTGCACGTGATCCTGCGCTGGGTGGCGATGTTTCTGACTACGCCCATCGTGTTCTACAGCTGTGCGCCGTTCTTCAAAGGCGCCCTGCGCGACCTGCGCACGCGCCACCTGACCATGGATGTGTCGGTGTCCCTGGCGATTGGCGGCGCGTACCTGGCGGGCATCTGGACCGCCATAACTGGTACTGGCGAGTTGTACTTCGACGCGGTGGGCATGTTCGCGCTGTTCCTGCTCGCCGGGCGCTACCTGGAGCGTCGGGCACGTGAGCGTACGGCCGCCGCCACCGCGCAGTTGGTCAACCTGCTGCCGGCGTCATGCTTACGCCTCAAAAGTGATGGTCAGAGCGAGCGCATCCTGCTCAGCGAACTGGCCGTAGGCGATCGCGTACTGGTGCATCCCGGCGCCGTGCTGCCGGCCGATGGGCTGATTCTTGATGGCCAGTCGAGCATTGACGAGTCCCTGCTCACCGGCGAATACCTGCCGCAGCCGCGCAACGTCGGCGACGCGGTTACCGCCGGCACGCTCAACGTCGAAGGCGCGCTGACCGTCGAGGTGCGCGCCTTGGGGCATGACACCCGCCTGTCTGCCATCGTGCGCCTGCTGGAACGTGCCCAGGCCGAGAAACCGCGCCTGGCGCAAATCGCCGACCGTGCTGCTCAATGGTTTCTGCTGTGCTCGCTGATCGCGGCCGCGCTGATCGGCCTGCTGTGGTGGGAACTGGACGCGTCACGCGCATTCTGGATTGTGCTGGCGATGCTGGTGGCAACCTGCCCTTGCGCGTTGTCGCTGGCGACACCGACCGCCCTCACCGCCGCCACCGGCACATTGCACAAACTCGGGCTGTTACTCACTCGTGGGCACGTGCTGGAAGGCTTGAACCAGATCGACACGGTGATTTTCGACAAGACCGGCACCCTGACCGAAGGCCGCCTGGCCCTGCGTGCCATCCGCCCGTTGGGCACGTTGAACAGCGACGACTGCCTGGGCCTCGCCGCCGCGCTGGAAAACCGCTCCGAGCACCCGATTGCCCGCGCCTTCGGGCGTGCGCCGCTGGCCGCCGAGGAAGTCCTGAGTTTCCCAGGCTTAGGCCTGGAAGGTCGTGTGGGCGAGCATCAATTGCGCATCGGCCAGCCGGGCTTTGTGTGCCAATTAAGCGGCTGCGCGATTCCCGCCTCGCCGGACGAAGCAGGCCAATGGTTGCTGCTGGGCGATCGTGAAGGCGCCCTCGCCTGGTTCGTGCTCGATGACCGCCTGCGCAGCGATGCGCCCGCCCTGCTGGCCGCGTGCAAAGCGCGAGGTTGGCGTACGCTGTTGCTGTCGGGTGACAGCTCGCCGATGGTCGCCAGTGTCGCGCTTGAGTTGGGGATTGACGAGGCCAAGGGCGGCTTGCGCCCCGACGACAAACTGCAGGTGCTGCACCAGTTGCACCAGCAAGGCCGCAAGGTGCTGATGCTTGGCGACGGCGTCAACGATGTGCCTGTGCTCGCCGCCGCCGATATCAGCGTGGCGATGGGCTCAGCCACCGACTTGGCAAAAACCAGTGCCGATGCCGTGCTGCTGTCCAACCGTCTCGACGCGCTGGTGCAGGCGTTTACCCTGGCGCGGCGCACGCGGCGGGTAATCATTGAAAACCTGCTGTGGGCCGGGCTGTACAATGGCCTTATGCTGCCGTTTGCCGCCCTCGGTTGGATCACCCCGATCTGGGCCGCGATCGGCATGTCCCTCAGCTCGTTGACCGTGGTGCTCAACGCCTTGCGCCTGACTCGCCTGCCGAGCACGCAGGCAAACAGTGCCACCTTAGTAACCCGCCCGCTGCCGGCTTGAGCCGCGTGGGCATGGAGTACCGATGCCAGCTCTCTACGTGATGATTCCGGCGGCGCTGCTGTTAGTCGGCGTGGCCATTTACATTTTCTTCTGGGCGGTGGACAGCGGCCAGTACGACGACCTCGACGGCCCGGCCCACAGCGTGCTGTTCGACGACCAGGACCCGAACCACCTGGCGGGCGTCGACGAAGCCAACCGGGCCGAGCAACCGCCCAAAGACCCACCCCATGCTTGAGTTGGCGCCATTGCTGGTCTCGGCCTTGATCCTCGGGCTACTGGGCGGCGGCCATTGCCTGGGCATGTGCGGCGGGCTGATGGGCGCGCTGACGCTGGCAATCCCCAAAGAACAACGCAGCCGCCGTTTTCGCCTGCTGCTCGCCTATAACCTGGGGCGCATCCTCAGCTACGCCGCTGCCGGGTTATTGATCGGCCTGGCCGGCTGGGCGGTGGCCAACAGCCCGGCGGCGATGTTCATGCGCGTGCTCGCCGGGTTGTTGCTGATCAGCATGGGTTTGTACTTGGCCGGTTGGTGGAGCGGCCTCACCCGTATCGAAAGCCTGGGGCGCGGCCTGTGGCGCTACGTACAGCCGGTCGCCAACCGTTTGCTGCCGGTATCCAGCCTGCCACGCGCATTGCTGCTGGGCGCGCTGTGGGGCTGGTTGCCGTGCGGGTTGGTCTACAGCACGCTGTTATGGGCGGCGAGCCAGGGTAATGCGCTGGACAGCGCAATGCTGATGCTCGCCTTTGGGCTTGGAACCTGGCCAGTACTGCTGGCGACTGGCTTGGCGGCGGAACGTGTCACGGCGGTGCTGCGCAAACGCAGCGTGCGTGTGGCCGGTGGCGTGCTGGTTATGCTCTTCGGCGTTTGGACGTTGCCAGGCCCGCATCAACACTGGCTAATGGGCCATTAAATCGCCATGTGGCATAGCGCCGCTCCCCGTTGATGCAAATCAAGATGGTACCTGCGGCGCGCCCCTAGACTCGGCCCACTAGCCAATCCCGGGGACCGCCCGCATGCTCGACGCCATTCGTTGGGACACAGATCTGATTCACCGCTACGACTTGGCGGGGCCGCGCTACACGTCCTACCCCACCGCCGTACAATTCGACAGCCAGGTCGGCACCTTCGACCTGCTCCACGCCCTGCGCGACAGCCGCAAGGCCGTACGGCCCTTGTCGCTGTATGTGCATGTGCCGTTCTGCGCAAACATTTGCTACTACTGCGCCTGCAACAAGGTCATCACCAAGGACCGTGGCCGAGCCCAGGCCTACCTGCAACGCCTGGAGCAGGAAATCCAGTTGGTGGCCTGCCACCTGGACCCGAAACAGCCCGTGGAGCAACTGCACTTCGGCGGCGGCACGCCGACTTTTCTCAGCCACGACGAACTGCGCCAGGTGATGACCCGCCTGCGCCAGCACTTCAATTTGCTCAATGATGATTCCGGCGACTACGGCATCGAGATCGACCCGCGTGAAGCCGACTGGGCGACCATGGGGCTGCTGCGCGAACTGGGCTTTAACCGCGTAAGCATCGGCCTGCAGGACCTTGATCCCGAGGTGCAGCGTGCGGTCAACCGCCTGCAAAGCCTGGAAGAAACCCGTGCGGTGATCGATGCGGCGCGCACCCTGCAATTTCGCTCGATCAATATTGATTTGATCTACGGCCTGCCCAAGCAGACGCCGCTGAATTTTGCGCGCACCGTTGAAGAGGTGATCAACCTGCAACCGGATCGCCTGTCGGTCTTCAACTACGCGCACCTGCCCGAGCGCTTTATGCCGCAGCGGCGCATTAATGCCGACGATTTGCCCTCGCCGGAAGAAAAACTGCTGATGCTGCAAACCACCATCGAGCAGTTGACCCGTGCCGGCTACCGCTACATCGGCATGGACCACTTTGCCCTGCCGGATGACGAACTGGCCGTGGCCCAGGAAGAAGGCACGCTGCAGCGTAACTTCCAGGGCTACACCACCCACGGGCATTGCGATTTGATTGGGCTGGGCGTGTCGGCGATCAGCCAGATCGGCGACCTGTATTGCCAGAACAGCAGCGACCTCAATCACTACCAGAACTCACTGGCCGGCGCGCAACTGGCCACCAGCCGTGGCCTGGTCTGCACCACGGATGATCGTTTGCGCCGGGAAGTGATTCAGCAGTTGATCTGCAATTTCAGCCTGGCATTCGAGCGGATCGAACAGGCTTTCAACATCGATTTTCGCGGCTATTTCGACGAACTCTGGCCACAGCTGGAGACAATGGCCGCCGACGGCCTGATCGAGCTGGATGCACACGGCATTCGCGTATTGCCCGCCGGGCGCTTGCTGGTGCGTTCGGTGTGCATGGTGTTCGATGCCTACCTGGAGCACCAGAACAGGCAGCGATTCTCGCGGGTGATCTAAGGGCTTTATTTCGCCATCAGGCTCATGGCTTCCATCTGAGCTTCAGGCGACTCATCTTTCAGCGATTTGGCCAGTTGTGATTGGGCGGTCATTAAACCGGCCTGTATCGTCGCCACGTCGCCCTGCAAACCCGCCACTTTGGCTTGGCGTGCTTGCGGGGTCAACGTGGTGTCATTCATGACTGCCGAGAGCTGAGCCATCTTTTCGGCAAGCTGCTTTTTCAGCTCGCGGATCATCTTCAGCAACTGTTTGATGTTGTCTTTCAGATTGCTTTCATCAATATCGCTATTGGAGGATTTCTCAGCCGAAGCCATGCCCATCCCCGCGCCGGAAATGACCACCTTCACACCTTCAGCCGCATTAGGTTCAGCGGGCTTGTCCTCGGTGGCGGCCTTGGGCGCGGCGTCTTTATCCCTGGCCGCATCGGCGGCCTTCCAGACCGATACCGTTGCAACGTTGATCGATGGGTTTGAGACAGTGCTGACTGACATGATTTGAGCTCCAGCTCATAGAGAGACACCTGTGTATCGGCACCGATACAAAGAGCTTTATACCGTTGCTGCTTTTTTGTACACGCTGGCCTCAGCCACCCTCGGTGCGTTACCCTTACGTCTTATGTGTGTTTTCCCACAAGGATTTAAGAAATGTCCGAGCCAGTTAAACTGCGCGCTCACAGCCAGGCTCACTGCAAGGATTGCAGCCTGGCCCCCCTCTGCCTGCCACTTTCGTTGAATTTGGAAGACATGGAAGCGCTGGACGAAATCGTTAAACGCGGCCGACCGCTGAAAAAAGGCGAGTTTCTGTTTCGCCAGGGCGACAAATTCGATTCTGTCTATGCAGTTCGCTCCGGCGCATTGAAGACCTTCAGCCTGAGCGACGGCGGCGAAGAGCAGATCACCGGCTTCCACCTGCCCAGCGAACTGGTCGGGCTGTCTGGCATGGACACCGAGATTCACCCGGTGTCGGCCCAGGCCCTGGAGACGACCTCGGTGTGCGAAATCCCCTTCGAACGCCTGGATGAATTGGCCCTGCAGCTGCCGCAACTGCGCCGCCAATTGATGCGCGTGATGAGCCGCGAAATCCGCGACGACCAACAGATGATGTTGCTGCTGTCGAAAAAAACCGCCGACGAGCGCATCGCCACGTTTTTGGTCAACCTGTCGGCACGTTTCCGTGCCCGTGGGTTCTCGGCCAACCAGTTCCGCCTGAGCATGTCGCGCAACGAAATCGGCAATTACCTGGGCCTGGCGGTGGAAACCGTGTCCCGCGTGTTTACCCGTTTCCAGCAAAACGAACTGATTGCCGCCGAAGGCAAGGAAGTGCATATCCTCGACCCGATCCAGCTCTGCGCGCTGGCCGGGGGCTCGCTGGAAGTCTGAAGCGCACGCTTGCGGCCGCGCCAATCGGCAAGGCCGCAGGTATACTTCGAGTCCGTTTTCCGCTCCCAGGACTCTTCGACGATGACCTTCGATTCGTTCGACATCAAATCCCTGATCCGCCCCGTCATCGACTTCCCCAAGCCTGGGGTGATCTTTCGTGACATTACCCCGCTGTTCCAATCGCCCCGCGCCCTGCGCCTGGTGGCCGACAGCTTTGCCCAGCGTTATGTCGAGGCCGACTTTACCCACATCGGCGCGATGGATGCCCGTGGCTTCCTGATCGGTTCGATCATCGCCTACCAATTGAACAAACCACTGATCCTGTTCCGCAAACAGGGCAAGCTGCCCGCTGACGTGCTGGCCGAGGGTTACCAGACCGAATACGGCGAAGCCTTTCTCGAAGTACACGCCGACAGCCTGTGTGACGGCGACTCGGTGCTGATGTTCGATGACCTGATCGCCACCGGCGGCACCTTGATTGCCGCGGCAAACCTGGTGCGACGTATGGGCGCGAAGATCTTCGAAGCGGCGGCGATCATTGATCTGCCGGAGCTGGGTGGTTCGCAACGCCTGCAGGATATGGGCATTCCGACGTTTTGCCTGACGCAGTTTGGGTTGACCGAAGTTTAAAAGTTGCCTGGGCCGACGCTATCGCAGGCAAGCCAGCTCCCACATTTTGATTTGCAAACACAGTCAAAGGTGGGAGCTGGCTCGCCTGCGATAGCGCCTGAAAGAACACCACTAATCACAACCCCATCTGCTTGCTGATGATCTCGTTCATCACCTCACGCGTGCCCCCGCCGATAGACAGAATGCGGTTATCCCGATACAGCCGTTCCACCAGGCTGCCACGCATATACCCCTGCCCACCCAGTATCTGCACCGCGTCATAGGTCACCCGATCCGCGGTATCAGTGGCCAGGTTCTTGGCCATGGAAATCTCCTTGATCACACTCTTGCCGGCCGCCATCTTCGCCGCCTGGCGGTAGGTGAACTCGCGGGAGACTTCCACTGCGGTGGCCATTTCCGCCAGCCGATGCTTGAGCACCTGGAATTTGCCGATAGGTTTGCCGAAGGCTTCGCGCTGGCTCGCCCACTTGAGGCTTTCTTCAAGGGCGAGCTGCGCGGTCATGTTCGCCATCAGCGCCAGCGCCAGGCGCTCGCTCTGGAAATTGCCCATGATGCAGGCAAAGCCAATGTTCTCGACGCCGATCAAGTTGCCTACCGGCACGCGGCAATCGTCGAAGAACAACTCAGCCGTGTCCGACGCCCACCAGCCCATTTTCTTCAACGGTTGGCCGACTGTGAAACCTGGCGTGTGCTTTTCGATCAGCAACAGGCTGATGCCGCCGAAGCCCGGCCCGCCGGTGCGTACGGCTACCGTATAGAAGTCGGCGCGGATGCCGCTGGTGATAAACGTTTTGCTGCCGCTGACGCGGTAACAGTCGCCATCGCGAATGGCGCGGGTTTGCAGGTTGGCTACATCGGAGCCGCCACCGGGCTCGGTGACGGCCAGGGCGATGATCTTCTCACCGGTCAGCACTTGAGGCGCAACGCGCTCACGCACCTCGGGGCGCGCCCATTTGACTACCGGCGGCAAGCCGATATCCAGCGAACCCAGGCCCGCGACCACGCCACCCGAACCGCAACGCATCAACTCTTCGCTGGCGGCGACCTTGGCGAACAGGTCGCCTTCATGGCTGCCGCCCAGGCTTTCGGGGTAGCCGATGCCCAGGATCCCCGCCGCGCCCGCCTTGAGGTACAGCTCACGAGGAAAGCTCTCGCCCTCCTCCCATTGCTCGATGCCCGGCAACATCTCGCGCTCGACGAAACGGCGCACGCTGTCGCGGACCAATTGGTGGCTGGGGTCGAAGTAGTCCTGATAGGCAGACATCGGCAAGCTCCACGGTGAGGTGGAGAGAACTTACCAAGCGCTTGCTTGGTTATCAAGATATCCCTGACAACACAAAACCACTGTGGGAGCTGGCTTGCCTGCGATAGCGGAGTGTCAGGCGACATCAATGTCACTGATCCACCGTTATCGCAGGCAAGCCAGCTCCCACATTTTAGAGCGCGATCGGCTTGCGACCGGCGAACGAATGCGCCAACGTGCCGCCATCCACCAATTCCAGCTCGCCACCCAACGGCACGCCATGGGCGATACGCGAGGTGATCAAGCCTTTGTTGGTCAGCAATTGGGCGATGTAATGCGCCGTCGCCTCGCCTTCCACCGTCGGGTTGGTTGCCAGGATCACCTCGGTAAACGTGCCCTGCTCTTCAATGCGCGTCACCAGTTGCGGAATGCCAATGGCTTCCGGCCCCAGGCCGTCCAGCGGCGAAAGATGCCCCTTGAGCACAAAGTAGCGCCCGCGATAGCCGGTCTGCTCGACGGCGTACACGTCCATCGGCCCTTCAACAACGCACAGTAAAGTGTCGTCGCGACGTGGGTCGGCGCATTGCGGGCACAGGTCTTCTTCGGTCAGGGTGCGGCACTGGCGGCAGTGGCCCACGCCGGTCATGGCCTGGCTCAAGGCCTGGGCCAACCGCGTGCCGCCGCTGCGATCACGCTCCAGCAGTTGCAGCGCCATACGCTGGGCGGTTTTCTGGCCCACACCCGGCAAAGTGCGCAGGGCGTCGATCAGTTGGCGAATCAGGGGGCTGAAGCTCATGGGCGAAGGGTCCGACAAAACAACGAGACGCGGTTTATACCCGCGCCTCGGATTAGCGTCAAATGCTCAATCCTGTGCGACGCGCACCACCAACTTGCCGAAGTTGCGCCCCTCGAGCAAACCGATAAAGGCTTCGGGTGCCTGTTCCAGGCCATCGACCACGTCTTCGCGGAACTTGATCTTGCCGTCGCGCACCCACGGCGCCATGGCGCTGAGGAATTCGGGCTGGCGATCGCCATAATCGTCGAACACGATAAAACCCTGGATGCGCACGCGCTTGGTCAACAAGGTACGTTGCAGTGCCGGCAGCCGATCAGGACCGCTGGGGGCTTCATGGGCGTTGTAACCGGCGATCAGGCCGCACAGCGGAATGCGTGCCTTGGGGTTGAGCAGCGGCAGCACGGCGTCGAAGACTTTGCCGCCGACGTTTTCAAAGTAGATATCCACGCCTTTGAAACAGGCCAACGCCAGCTCATGGGCAAAATCGGCGCTCTTGTGGTCGATACAGGCGTCAAAGCCCAGCTCATCGACCACGTAGCGGCACTTGTCCGCGCCGCCGGCAATACCCACCACGCGCAAACCCTTGAGCTTGGCCACCTGCCCGACCACCGAACCCACCGCGCCGGAGGCAGCCGCCACCACCAGGGTTTCGCCGGCCTTGGGCTGGCCGATATCCATCAGGCCCATGTACGCGGTCATGCCAGGCATACCCAATACACCCAGCGCCATCGAGGGGCTGGCCAGGCCTTTGGGCAGCGGGATCAGGTTGTTTCCGTCTGAGATGCTATGGCTCTGCCAGCCGGTGGAACCCACCACAAGATCACCCGCTGCGAATTTCGGGTTACGCGATTGCTCGATACGGCTGACAGCACCACCGGTCATCACTTCGTCGATTTCCACCGGAGCTGCGTAGGACGGCGCGTCACTCATGCGCCCACGCATGTAGGGATCGAGGGACAGGTACAGGGTTTTGAGCAGCACCTGGCCATCTGCCAATTCCGGCAGGTTCACGCGTTCCAGGCGAAAGTTTTCCGGTGTCGGCGCGCCTTGCGGGCGCGAGACCAGGACAATGCGCTGGTTAAGAATGGGTTCTTGAGGCATGAGGGGCTCCTTTAACGAATCTTTCGGTATAGGGTGCAGACCCTGCTTGCCATGCCAGGGTTCGATCGGATTAGCACAAACAAAAATGCCAGGCGCGATGCCTGGCATTTGAGTCTAGCTAACGCTGCACGATCAAAACGGCAGTTTCATGCCCGGCGGCAGTTGCATGCCAGCGGTCACGCCACCCATTTTTTCCTGGCTGTTGGCTTCGATCTTGCGCACGGCGTCGTTGACGGCCGCGGCGAACAGCGCTTCGAGCATTTCCAGGTCATCTTCGCCGACGCCAGGCAATACGCTTGAGTCGATGCTCACGCGCTTGATGTCGTGACGACCGGTCATCACCACGCTGACCATATCGCCACCGGCTTTACCGGTGACTTCGGCGTTGGCCAGTTCTTCCTGCATCTTGGCCATCTTTTCCTGCATCTGCTGCGCCTGCTTCATCAGGCCGGCCATGCCACCTTTCATCATGGGAATCACCTCAAAGTACGTGGATCAATCAATTAGTAGCCCGGTTTTATGACGCTTGGGGCACCGGGGCTTCGACAGGTTCAATAGTATCGTGACGCACCACCGCACCGAACTGTTGCATCAACTGTTGGATGAGCGGATCGCCATGGATCGAGTCTTCAGCCTCGCGCTGACGGTTGATGCGCTTACGGGTCGCCGCCTGGGCCGGGGTTTCCTGCTCAGGCTTGATCAGTTCGATGGCGATGGTCAACGTGCGTTCATGGTACTGGTTGAGCGCATCGTTGAGTCGGCGTTGCTGAGTGGCGTTGAACAAGGCGCTGTGGGCCGGGTCCAGGTGCAACAGCCAGTGGTCGCCCTCGATGGAGATCAAGGTGCAGTTGGCGGCGATGCTGCCGGTCATGCCGGAGATCGGCAATTTCGGAAACAACTCCAACCATTGCAACGCCAGGCCAGTGGCCGGGGCCGCAGCGGGTTCCGCTTCGGGCTCGGGGGCCGGTTCGGCGGTGTGCTCGCTGGCCAGGTCGTCCAGGTAGCTGTAGGCCGAGTCCATGTCCGGCTCGATGTAATCTTCGTCCAGCGGCGGCTCGTCATCGAGGTCGATACCCGGCGTAGCGGCGTCCACCTGCGCAACGGTCGGCTCGGGGACCGGCGCCGACACCCATTCCGGCGCGTCCGGCACCGCACTGTCCGGAGTCGGCGTGGGCATCGGCGTCAGCTCGGGCTGCTCGCCGGTGGTTTCCAGCACGGGCTCCACAGCAGGCACTTGCTCGACTTCAGGTTCAGGCTCAGGCTCAGCTTCTGCGTCGACCGGATCGTTCCAAGGCAGGTCAACCACCGGCGCGGGAGCAGGTTCAGGCTCAACCACGGGCGCAGGTTCGACCACTGGCGCGGCAACCGCAGGCTCGGGAGCTGGCGCAGGTGCAGCCGGCGCAGGTTCAGGTGCAGCAACTACTGGCGCGGCTACCGCCGCGCCAGCCACTGGTTTGGCGGAATCAACTGTGGCCTGGCTGATCCCCACTGGCTTTAGCGGCTGTCTCGGTGCATCTGCCGAGTCAGCGGGCCGGAAGGCCAGCATCCGCAGCAAGACCATTTCAAAGCCGCCACGCGGGTCTGGCGCCAAGGGCAAATCCCGGCGGCCGATCAGGCCCATCTGGTAGTAGAACTGCACATCTTCGGCTGGCAACGCCTGGGCCAGCGCCAATACGCGGTCGCGGTCGCCATGGCCGTTGTCGACACCTTCGGGCAACGCCTGGGCGATGGCCACGCGGTGCAGCACATTGAGGATTTCCGAGAGTACGCCGTTCCAGTCCGGGCCTTGCTCCGACAAGTGGCGCACGGCTTCGAGCAACGCCTTGGCGTCACCTTCGATCAGCGCGTGCAACACGTCGAACACCTGGCCGTGGTCCAGCGTGCCGAGCATGGCGCGTACATCCGCGGCCATGACCTTGCCTTCACCGAAGGCGATGGCCTGGTCGGTGAGGCTCATGGCGTCACGCATCGAACCATCGGCGGCGCGGCCGAGCAGCCACAACGCATCGTCTTCGAACGGCACGTTCTCGACGCCGAGCACATGGGTCAAATGCTCGACCACGCGCTCGGGCGTCATGTTTTTCAGGGAGAACTGCAGGCACCGCGACAAAATCGTTGCAGGAAGTTTCTGCGGGTCGGTGGTGGCCAGGATGAACTTAACGTAGGGCGGCGGCTCTTCCAGGGTTTTCAACAGGGCGTTGAAGGAATGGCTGGAGAGCATGTGCACTTCGTCGATCAGGTAGACCTTGAAGCGCCCACGGCTCGGCGCGTACTGCACGTTGTCGAGCAGCTCGCGGGTGTCTTCGACCTTGGTGCGGCTCGCGGCGTCGATCTCGATCAGGTCGACAAAACGCCCTTCGTCGATCTCGCGGCATACCGAACATGTGCCACAAGGCGTCGACGTGATGCCGGTTTCACAGTTCAGGCACTTGGCAATAATGCGCGCGATAGTGGTCTTGCCGACCCCGCGAGTACCGGTGAACAGGTAGGCGTGGTGCAGCCGTTGGCTGTCCAAGGCATTGATCAGAGCCTTGAGCACATGGGTCTGGCCGACCATTTCGCGGAACGAGCGCGGGCGCCATTTACGTGCAAGAACCTGATAACTCATCGAAAACCGTCGCAACTGGGAAGCGGAAGCCGGTAATGCTAGCGGAGCAAGGGGGAAATTGCATCCGGCACGCTCGTCTAATCTGACTAAGCTTGCCTGACTGGCCCCACAAAGGCCTGAACCCGGAGAGTGTATGCGTGTAGTCTTGGGCGCTTTATGGATGATTTCCGTTGCTTGTCTGGCGGCGCCCGCACCGTTGCGTTTTTCGGTTTCCGACAGCTGGGCAATGCCCATGGCACAGATAGAGGGTGACCAGCCCATACAGGGCATTTTGTATGACTTGATGTTGAGCCTGGCCACCCAGGTCGGGCGGCCAGCCGAGTTCCACGTGCTGGCCCGGGCGCGACTCGCCGGTGCCATGGCACGCGCAGAGGTCGATGTGCGCTGCTATGTCGCCCAGGATTGGCTCGGCGAATTGTCCGGCGACTACAGCTGGAGCGTACCCTTGATGGTGCAGCGCAATGTGTTGGCCAGTGTCCACGCACCGCCCGTTCAGGTGGCCAGGTTGGCACCGCAGGCCATTGGCACGGTGCTCAACTACCGCTATGTCGTCCTCGAACCGCTGTTCGCCAGTGGCCAATTGACCCGCGACGATTCGCGCAGCGAGGAGTTGGTGCTGCACAAGCTGGTGGCCGCGCGTTTCGAATACGCCGTGATCAACGAATGGACCCTGGACCGTTTCAACCTGAAAGTGGCCCCAAGCCTGCGGCTGCACAACGTCGCGGTGATCGACGAACAAAACCTGGGCTGCATCGTGCGCAATGACCCGAGCGTGCCGGTGCAACGGATCTTGCGCACGCTGCTGCGGATGAAAATGTCGGGCGAGATCGATGACCTGATCAAACTGTACACCGGGGAGAACGCGCGACCGCTGCGCACTCCTGACAAGAACGCTCCTGACAAGAACTGACAGGGCCGTCCCCTAGACTGGGCTCACTTAACCGCCCGTAATCAAGGAGCCTGCATGCACACCGTCGCCCATTACTTCCTGCTCTACGTCGACAGCCCGGCCACCAGCGCCAACTTCTATAGCCGCCTGCTGGGCAAGCCACCGGTGGAGCTGAACCCGACGTTCGCCCTGTTCATTCTCGACAACGGCGTCAAGCTGGGGCTGTGGTCGCGCCACACCGTAGAGCCTGCGGCTCAGTTTACCGGCGGAGGCGGTGAGGTAGGTTTTTCGCTGGGGGACCCAGCCGCCGTAGACGCCCTTTACGCTCAATGGGTAGAGCGCGGCGCGACCATCATTCAGTCACCGACCCACCTTGACTTCGGCTACACCTTTGTCGCCGAGGACCTCGACGGCCACCGCCTGCGCGCGTTCAGCCTGAGCGATTGAGCGCCAGCGCCCTTCAAGGCTGATGGCGGCGACACTGGCCAGCACGATCACCGCGCCCAATATCACTTGCAGGGCAACGTGCTCGCCCAGCAGCGTCGCCGCCATCAGCATGGCCACCGGCGGAATCAGGTACATCGCCACCGAGGCGCGGCTGACGTCCACGTGCTTGAGCACATAGCCCCAGGCCAGGTAGGCCAGGGCGCTGGGGAAAATCCCCAATACCAGCACCGACAGATTCTCCGGCATTGGCGCCTGGGCCACCGCAGCCGGCAAGCCCGGCAGGTTCACGCACAGCATCAAGGTGCCCGCCCACACCATGTAACACGCCATGGTCAGCGGGCTGTAGCGATGGGCGTAGTGTTTCTGGATGACGAAATACACGCTCCACGACACGGCTGCCAGCAAGATCAGCAAGCCGCGCGGGTCGATATCACCGACGCCATGATCACCCCAGATCACCACCAGCACACCCAGCAAGCCGAGCAAGACGCAGCCCCAACGCCAGAGGCTGACCCGTTCCTTCAAACAGAAAAACGCGATCACCACACTGAACAGCGGCACCGACTGCGCCAGTACACTCGATGCCGCCGCCGTCACCCACTGTTGCCCGTAGTTGAGGCTGGTGTGGTGCAGGAACACGCCGAAAAAACCCAACACCAGCAACCACGGCAGATCCCGCACACGCGGGCGGCCGATGCCTACCGCCAGGGCGATGCCGCCCATGAACACCGAGGCGATCAGAAACCTCAGCAACGCCAACTGGCCAGGGCTGTAGCTGTGCAGCCCCATGTGCACGCCAATCGGCGAATAGGCCCAACAGAGAATCACGCCAGCGATGACTAGCGTAAGCTTTACGGGTGACGGGGCATTCATCGACGGCATCCAGATACTGAGAAGGAATACCGTCAGTCTTGAGCCGCGCAAGGCGCAGGACAATTAAGCGTTTCTGACTTCTGAAATCATTGGAACTGAGCAATGGAACTGGCCCAACTGAAAATGGTGCGCGCCGTGGCACAAACCGGCAGCGTGGCCCAGGCCGCGCTGCAACTGCACTGCGTGCCGTCCAACATCACCACGCGCATCAAGCAGCTGGAAAGCGAGTTGGGCACACCGCTGTTTATTCGCGCAGGCCGTGGGTTGGCCATCAGTGCCGCCGGGGAAATCTTCCTCGATTACTGCGAGCGCATCCTGGCCCTGGTGGATGAGTCCAAACGCGCAGTGGATGCCAACGCCATCCCGCGCGGCACGCTGCGCATCGGTGCGGTGGAATCCAGCGCCAGCGGCCGCCTGCCGCCGCTGCTGGCCGAATACCACCGGCGCTACCCGGACGTCAGCCTGGAACTGGTCACCGGCGCCTGGGCGCAACTGCTCGACGACCTGCAACACCATCGCCTCGATGTGGCGCTGGTGGCCTCGGGCGGCAAGCGCGCCAAGCTCGAACACAGTGTGGTCTACAGCGAACGCCTGGTGCTGATCGCCAGCGCCTCCAGCGCGCCGATCAACAGTGCCGAAGACTTGGCAGGCCGCACCTTGCTGGTGTGGCCGCCCGGTTGTCCGTATCGCGCGGCGCTGGAGAACTGGATCAAACCGCACGCCTTCAAACCAAGCATCGCCAGCTATGCCAGTTGGGGCACCATCATTGGTTGCGTCAGTGCAGGGATTGGCGTGGCGTTGGCGCCGGAAGGCATCCTGGCCCGCTACGAGCAGGCCAATCAACTGGCCTCCTACCGGTTCGAGGAGTTGCAGGCCGTGGACAACCTGCTGTTCTGGCACACGGACACCCAGCGCCACCTGGCGCGGGATGCGTTTGCCGGGCTGCTGCGGGAGACGTTTGGCTAGTTGGCTTGCGGCGCCGCCAAGCGTGCGTACTGGTCCTGGCTGATCCAACCGGTGTAGGTATGGTCTTTGGCATTGGTGAACTCGACCTTGGCCCAGCCGTCCTTGAACGCCAGCACGCCGACCACATCGTCCTTGACGATATACGCGCGTTTGGCCGCTTCAGCGCCTGGTTTTTTCAGCAGGTAAGCCTTGTCGGCCGTCACGGTCACCAGGCCGATCCATTGCTTGCTGGCCGTTTGGGCCAGGTCCAGGCCGGTGGCGATTTCCGGCATCAGCACGCTGATGCAACCGGGATGCTCGCGCCCCTGCTCCACCGTCAAGGTCACGCCGTCGGAGGACGCTGCGACGCTGCCGGGGTAGGCCTTGTCTAGCCAGGTGGTGAGCGCTTCAGGCTGGCCTTGCAGGTAAAACGTGCAGCTGCGGGTCACACCCTCGCCCAGCTCTTCTGCGTAGTAGCCTTCAACCTGATGCTCAGGGGTGACCGCCAGCATCAGTCCCTCGTATTTGCCAGAATGCAGCTCAGCGGCACCTGCCAACGCGGGCACCAAGGCGCACAACGACAACACACTCATCGCTAGAAAACGGCTCATCTTATTTCTTCCCTTCCAATGCTTCGTAGGCCTTTTTGATACGGCTGTCGTAGTCACCGTAATCCTTGCCGTTATAGTTACGCGCCATGGCCACGTAGTCTTTATCTTTCATGGCCTTGATCAGGGCCGGGCTCTGGCTGCAAAAACCAATAAACGCTTTTAATTGGTTACCGGCATTGACCTTCAGGGCGGCAGCAAATTCAAACACCGTCTTGTAACCGCAGGAGGTGTAGTTGAACCCCATTATTTGAAACATGCCCCAGGACGCCGACATCAATGCCGCCTCCTGGTCCAGCGCAAACGCTGTGGCCATGGTCTCCCAGGCTTTGGTCTGGTCCTTGTTATTGACCTGCCACTGCGGCCCGGCCTTTCTCACGTAGATATAAGACAGCAGCGGGTGCGCCTGATCGTAGATGTGCTTGGTGTACTTGCGAAACAAGTGGCCTTCAAAGGCAATCACCGGCAACTTGGCCGGCCCGAACCCGGAACGCCCGCCGGATTCGACCGTGGCGAAAGCCTTGATGATATTCACCGAAATGCCGCTGCCCAACTGGGTGGCAGCGCTTTGAAAGTCGGTATCGGTCAGCGTCATGCCACCATCGCACGTGGCCTGGAGCATCAACTGGCGGTTACGCCGCTCGGCCTCGATGGTCGCGCGCATGCGCTCCAGGTACACATTGACCGTGGCCTGTACCGCATCGCCGCCGTTATTGCCAAACGCGTTGAGAAAGCTCGGAATGCGCATCGTCGGAAACGCCTTCACCGGCACTTTGACCGCCTCTTCTATCAGGCTATTGAAGGTTCGGCCGGTCGGGTCGATCACGCCATCAGGATGCGCATACTTGAGGTGCCGGAACTGATACTGGCTGATGCACTGCACCAATTGCCCATCGCACTTACCGTTTTCGGCCAGCGCAAAACCCATCTTGGGAATGATCAGATTAAATAGATACTGGATGCACTGAACATCGGCAGGCAAGTTGCGCGCTTTACCCGGCGCGCCCACTGAAGCACTGATAAGACGGGGCAACCCTTGCAGGCTTTTCATCATGGACATCCTTGTTAGTTCAAGAAGTGATAGCACTTCAATATCAGCACCGCACACCTGTCATAACTTGAAACAAGTGGCTGGCGGAAACTAACAAGATGATTTTGGGTTGTCCAGTGGGCCACCTCAACGATGTGAGGCAGCCAGCAGGTGCGGCTATTTTTTCCGTTCCAGCGCCTCGAAGGCTTTTTGGATACGCCTGTCGTAGTCGCCATAGCTTGAGCCATTGTAATTGCGCGCCATGCCGGCAAAGTCCTTGCTTTTCATCGCTCTGAGCAAGGCTGGATTCTTGCGGCAAAAGCCGCAGAACGCCATCAATTGCTGGCCGGCGTTAAGCTTCAGTGCAGCCACAAACTCGAACACGTTCTTGTAACCACAGGCAGCAAAATTAAAGCCCATGACCTGGAACATACCGTAGGACGCCGACATCAGCGCTGCTGCCTGGTCCAACGTATAAGCATCGACCAGAGTCCGCCACGCAATCGCCTGGGTTTTATTGTTGGCTTTCCATTGCGGGCCAGCATTGACCAAAAAGGGGTAGGACAAAAAGGGGTAGGTCCTGTCGTACTTATGTTGAGTGTACTTGCGAAAGATATGGCCCTCGAAGGCGATAACCGGCATGTTGGCCGGCCCGAACCCGGATCGCCCACCAGACTCAACGGCGGCGAACGCCTTGATCAGGTTCACCGAAATACCGTTGCCCAGCGCTGCAGCCGCGCTCTGAAAATCAGCCTCGGTCAGGGCGATTTGACCGTCACAGGTGGGCCTGGTGACTAACGACTGGTCGGGAAGAACAACGGCATTGGCTTTGCCTGCATCGTCGGCCAAGCTATTGAACGTCCGACCGCCCGGGTCAATCACCCCATCAGGTTTGCTGACCTTGAGACGATTCGCCTGATAGTCGCTGATGCGCCGCAACAATAGCGGGCCGCACTTTCCGTCCTCCACAAGGCGCGAAGCGGATTCTGGCGTGATCAGATTAAACAGATGCTGGATAAAGCGAACATCAGCAAGCACATTCTGCGCCTTGCCTGGGGCGCCGACTGAAGCACTGAGCGTTCTGGGTAAAACGGGAAGGCTGGGCATGGCAATCATCCTTGTTGATCAAAGGAGTGCCATCACTTCTTTACTACTCCAGCACAGGGTCGCTTACATGAATGACGCTAGCAGGCCGCTGAAAGTTTTCCAGCACAACGCCGTCATCGCTGCGCAAAAAATGGCAGATGAGCGAGTAAAACAATGTTTGATTTGAAACAGGAAGGGTAGAAACAAAGGAGAGCGTTATGGAGGCAACCCCACCAGCCACACCCCGGCACACAATGTTCCCGCTGTGGCTGCTGCCTTCCGGCTCTGACCAGGTTCACGGGTAATCGTTGCGGGGGGACCGATGGGGTCACCATAACGACGCTGGCCTCTCGGCAAGCCGCGCCATTGTACCGATCTCATCGGAACTTACAACCGTTGTTCCGGATTAAAAATATGAAGGGGCTCAAGCACTTGTCCACAACCTCGATAACCTGCCAGAACCTTGTGGGAGCCGGGCTTGCCCGCGATTGCGGTGCATCAGTTGGGGCATTCACTGGATGATGCACCGCAATCGCAGGCAAGCCAGCTCCCACATAGGGGCGGATTACTGTGCTTGTACGACTTCGTCGGCCCTGCCGCCCTCCTCCTGAATCACCAAGTGAATGAAGTGCAGCTTGGCGATCACGGCCGGCGGCAACACAAAGGGGTAGAAATCCGGCTGGCCCATGCTGCGCGACAGTTCGTTGAGCATGCCGGCCAGTTCGATCCAGGCGTTGACGAACGACAGGAAGGCCGGGCCGCCAGGGTGTTCGGGGTCGTAGAGCGTGGTCAACGGGAAGGGTTGGTAATCCAGGTCCATCTCGCGGGCACTCATGCCAAAGCCCAGTGCGGTGTCGACGGCGTCCATCATGTGCAGGTAGTGAGCCCAGGTTTCGGCCCAGTCTTCCCAGGGGTGCATGGTCGCGTAGGCGCTGACACAGGTTTGCTGCCAGTCGGCGCGCGGGCCGTTCTGGTAGTGCTGCTCGAGTGCCTCGGCGTAACTGGCGCGTTCGTCGCCGAACAGGCTACGAAACGATTCAAGCCAATGGCTGTTGGCAATCAGCCGATCCCAATAGTAGTGGCCGACTTCGTGGCGAAAGTGGCCGAGCAACGTGCGATACGGCTCGCGCATTTGCACACGGACTTTCTCGCGATGGGCGTCGTCCGCTTCCTTGATATCGAGGGTGATCAGGCCGTTGGCGTGGCCGGTGGTGGGTGCGTTGCCTTCAAGGTCAATGCCGACGAAATCGAAGGCCAGGCCGCTGTTTTCGTCAACACTTTTGGGCACCACTTGCAGGCCCAGGCTGATCAGTTGCGCCACCAACCGGCGCTTGGCGGTTTCGACTTTGCGCCAGCGTTCGGGGTTTTCCGGCACCGATAAGTCGGGAATGGTGCGGTTCAGGCTGCACGCCACGCACAGCGTTGCGGTGCTGTGGGCAGGAATCAGCCAGTTACAGGCGGCCGGGGTGTCGAGGTTGGCGCAGCGGCGGAAGGTGCCGGCGTCAAGGTTATCGTCCTGTAGCCATGTGCCATCGACCGGGCCGGGCTGTAGCGACGACAGCCGGCTTTGCTGGGGCTGATAGCCCAACAGCGCAGAACAGACCAGGCACTGGCTGTTGCGAAAGAACAGCGACTGGCCGCACCGGCACTGCCACACCTTGCTGCTGCGCGAGGATCCGGCCATGAACGGTGCGGCGATGCGCGTGCTGAGTTGCTCGAAGTAGCGGAACATGGCGATCTCTCCCTGGGTAACCAAGACTAGATCATTTACCGTGAAAGATCGTTCCCACGCTCTGCGTGGGAATGCCTGCGGTGACGCTCTGCGTCACGAGGTTCAAGAGCCGACGCAGAGCGTCCAGGGCTGCATTCCCACGCGGAGCGTGGGAACGATCGTCAGACGCTGATGTTGTGTTTGGCCAGGAAAGCGACGAAGGCCTCTTCGTCCAGCACCTTGAGGCCCAGCTCGGTGGCCTTGGCCAACTTGGAACCCGCGCCCGGCCCGGCAACCACGCAGTGAGTCTTGGCCGAGACGGAACCTGCCACCTTGGCGCCCAGGCTTTCGAGCTTGTCCTTGGCCACATCACGGCTCATCAGCTCAAGAGAGCCGGTCAGCACCCAGGTATGCCCCGCTTCCGGCAAGCCTTCGACGACCTTCTTCTCGCTCTGCCAGTGCATACCGAAGTCCTTGAGCTGCTGCTCGATGGCCAGGGCACGGTGGGCATTGTCCGGGTTATCAAAAAACTCGCGCACCGCCTTGGCCTGCTTCTCGGGCAACGCCTGGCGCATATCCAGCCAGTCGGCCTTGATCACGCCTTCGAGGCTGACGAACTTGTCGGCCAGTTTTTGCGCGGCGCCAGGCCCTACGCTGGGCACGTGCAGCTTGTCGAGCAGGCCGCCGAGGGTGGTGCTGGCGGCAAACTCGGCGCTCAGGTCGCCCTGATCCTGCAATTGCAGGCCGCATTCATCCGGCGACAGCAGCGCGCCAATCACCTCCTGGTTATGGCTGTCTTCAAAGAAGCTGTGAATCTCGTGGGCGACTTCAAGGCCCACGTCCGGCAAGTACGTCAGCACTTCCGGCAAGGCCTGCTGCACGCGCTCCAGGGACGCCAGCGAGCGCGCGAGCACCTTGGCCGTCTCTTCGCCCACGTCCGGAATGCCCAAGGCGTAGATAAACCGCGCCAGGGTCGGCGTCTTGCTGTTTTCGATGGCGGCAATCAGCTTCTTGCTGGAAATATCGGCAAAGCCTTCCAGGTCGATGATCTGCTCGTATTTGAGCTTGTAGAGGTCAGCCGGCGAGCCGATAAGCTTTTCATCCACCAGTTGCTCGATGGTCTTGTCGCCCAGGCCGTCAATGTCCATGGCGCGGCGCGACACAAAATGGATGATCGCCTGCTTGAGCTGCGCGCCACAGGCCAGGCGCCCGACGCAGCGGTAAACCGCGCCTTCGCTGACGGTTTCCTTGCCCTTGCTGCGCTTGACCAGTTGCGTGCGCTCCACATGGGAGCCGCACACCGGGCAGCTTTGCGGAATGTGCACGGCGCGGGCGTTTTCCGGGCGGCGTTCGGTGACCACCGAGACGACTTGCGGGATCACATCACCGGCACGGCGAATGATCACGGTGTCGCCGATCATCAAGCCCAGGCGCGCCACTTCATCCATATTGTGCAAGGTTGCGTTGGACACCGTCACACCCGCGACCTTGACCGGCTTCAAGCGCGCCACCGGCGTTACTGCACCGGTGCGGCCGACCTGGAATTCCACGTCGAGCAGTTCGGTCAGCTCTTCCATGGCCGGGAATTTATGCGCGATGGCCCAGCGTGGTTCACGGGCGCGGAAGCCCAACTCTCGCTGGGAGGCAATGCTGTTGACCTTGAACACCACGCCGTCAATCTCGTACGGCAGGCTGTTACGCCGCTCGCCGATATCGCGGTAGTACGCCAGGCAATCCTGAATACCCTTGGCCAGCTTCAGCTCATGGCTGATGGGCATGCCCCACTTCTGCAGTTGCTGCAGGTTACCGATATGGGTGTCACTGATGTCGGTAGTCACGCCGTAGCAGCAAAACTCCAGCGGGCGGCTGGCGGTGATCTTCGAGTCCAGCTGGCGCAAGCTGCCCGCGGCGGCATTACGCGGGTTGGCGAAGGTCTTGCCGCCCACTTCCAGTTGCGAGGCATTAAGGCGCTCGAAGCCAGCCTTGGACATGAACACTTCGCCGCGCACTTCCAGGGTCGCCGGCCAGCCGATGCCGTGCAGTTTCAACGGGATATTGCGCACCGTGCGCACGTTGACGCTGATGTCTTCACCGGTGGTGCCATCGCCGCGCGTGGCACCGCGCACCAGTTCGCCGTCCTGATACAACAGGCTGACCGCCAGGCCATCGAGCTTGGGCTCGCAGCTGTATTCCACCGCTGCGCCGCCGCCAAACAGATCGCCCACCGGCAGGTCGAGACCTTCGGTAACCCGGCGATCAAATTCGAGCATGGTGGTTTCATCAAAGGCGTTGCCCAGGCTGAGCATCGGAATCTCGTGCTTGACCTGGGTGAACGCCGACAGCGCCGCACTGCCAACCCGCTGCGTCGGCGAATCACGCGTCACCAAATCCGGGTGCTCGGCTTCCAGAGCCTTTAGCTCATGGAATAACCGGTCGTACTCGGCGTCCGGAATGCTCGGCTCGTCGAGGACGTGGTAGCGGTAATTGTGCTGATCCAGTTCAGCGCGCAGTTCGAGAATGCGGGTGTGGGCGGCGGTCATGGGTGTTCTCTCATAAAGCAAAAGAGCAGCCGAAGCTGCTCAATATGTTAGTGCACGGATTCTACAGGCAACGCTTAAGATCGAACCTCAGCGTTTCTGTGTCAGGGCGCGACGCTCGAACTCGACGATGCGCTGACGGTAATGCTCGATGGTCTGGGCAGTGAGCACGCTGCGTTGGTCGTCCTTGAGCTCGCCGTTGAGCTCTTGGGACAGCTTGCGCGCAGCAGCCACCATCACGTCGAACGCTTGTTTCGGGTGACGCGGGCCTGGCAAACCGAGGAAGAAGCTCACCGCCGGGGTGCTGAACAAGTCGATATCGTCCAGATCGAAAGTGCCCGGCTTGACCGCGTTGGCCATGGAGAACAGCACTTCGCCGTTACCGGCCATGCTTTCGTGGCGGTGGAAAATATCCATCTCGCCAAAGCGCAGGCCGCTTTCGAGGATATTCTGCAAGAGTGCCGGGCCTTTGAAGCCGGCGGCGTCGCGGCAGATCACGCTGATCACCAAGACTTCTTCGGCAGCCGGCTGGTCGTTGACCGATTGGCGCGGCGCACTGGATGCCTTGCCGATATTTTCATCCGGGAAATCGTCGTCGCGGCTGCTGAAGCTCGGGCCTTCGTCGACGTCGAGGTTCAGGTCGCCCTGATGCGGCTCGGCGACGGCGGCACTGGCGCGCTTGCCACGCTTGGACGACGGCTCGCGGGCTTCACGCACCGGCGCACTCATCGACGGCAAGTCGTGCTCGTCCAGTTGTGGTTCTTTATGGTTATCCAGCACACGAGGCGGCCCCAGCAGCTCGGCGCTGCCGTCGTCGTCGGGCAAGTTGGACAGGTTACGGTCCAAACGGAATTTGAGCTTGCCCTTGCCACCGCGCATGCGGCGCCAGCCATCAAAAAGAATACCGGCAATGACAATAATGCCGATGACGATCAGCCACTCGCGCAGACCGATTTCCATGTAATCCCGTGCCTCTAATAAAAAATGCTGAAAAATAAGGGGTTTAGCAACGTCCAAACCGCTTTAAAACGTGGCGCCAACTCTATGTTCTGACTGACGTTTTGCCCACGCATACGAGGAATTGACAATAAACTAGCACGACCTTCGATAACTTTACACAGTTGGCGCGAAATGTATCGGTTTGCCATCTTTCGGCGACATGGGAGATCTCTTACGCAAGCCGCCAACTGTGAGCTACACACTGCAAGCTATAGCCTCGCACACTTGCAGCTTGCAACTCGCCGCTAGGCGTCCACCATCGCCATCGCTTCTTCGACATCCACCGCCACCAACCGCGAACAACCCGGCTCATGCATCGTCACGCCCATCAACTGGTCGGCCATTTCCATGGCGATCTTGTTGTGGGTGATATAGATGAACTGCACGGTCTGGGACATCTCTTTAACCAACCGAGCGTAGCGTCCAACGTTAGCGTCATCCAGCGGCGCGTCAACTTCGTCGAGCATGCAAAACGGCGCCGGGTTCAACTTGAAGATCGCAAATACCAGGGCCAATGCCGTGAGTGCCTTTTCGCCACCGGACAACAAATGGATGGTGCTGTTCTTCTTGCCCGGGGGCCGCGCCATAATCGTCACCCCTGTATCGAGTAGATCTTCGCCCGTCAGTTCCAAGTAGGCGCTGCCGCCACCGAAAACTTTCGGGAATAACGCCTGTAAACCGCCATTAATCTGATCAAAGGTATCTTTGAAGCGATTACGGGTTTCCTTGTCGATCTTGCGGATCACGTTCTCCAGAGTGTCCAGCGCTTCGACCAGGTCGGCGTCTTGAGCATCCAGATAACGTTTACGCTCGGACTGTTGCTGGTATTCGTCGATGGCCGCCAAGTTGATCGCGCCCAGGCGCTGGATACGCGCGGCGATGCGCTCAAGTTCTTCTTCGGCGTCTTTTTCATTGGCCTGGGCGGTCAATGTATTGAGCACGCCGTGCAAGTCATAGCCGTCTTCAAGCAACTGGTCTTGCAGGGTTTTGCGGCGCACGGTCAGGGCTTGCCATTCCATGCGTTGCTGTTCGAGTTGGCCGCGAATCAGCTGGGATTGCTGCTCGGCCTGGGTCCGGCGTTTCTCGGCGTCGCGCAGTTCGCGGTCGGCGTCTTCCAGGGCGATTTGCGCGGTCTTGAGTTCTTCGTCAACGGTCATGCGCTTGTCGAGCAACTCTTCGAGCTTAAGGCGTAACTCTTCCAGCGGCGCCTCGCCCTCCTCCAGGTTGAGGCTCAGTTGCTCGCGCTTTTCGGTGAGGCGTTCGGACTGCATCTCCAAACGCTCAAGCGCCTGGCGCGTGGAGGTGTGCTGGGCCTGCAACGAGCCCAGGCGCACGGCCAATTGGTGGGCGTGATCCTTGTGCTGACGGGCTTCCTGGCGCACGCGATCGAGGCGCTCACGCAGGCTGTCGCGCTGGGCCAGCAGCAGTTCGCGCTGCTCGGTATCCAGCGCCATGCTGTCGAGGGCTTCCTGCAAGTGCAGGCGCGCTTCGCCGATCTGCTCGTGTTCGAGGGCGCGCTGCTCGCCCATCTCGGCCACTTCTTCGTCAAGGCGGGTGCGGCGCAGGGTCAGTTGCTCGGCCTTGGCCTTGCTCGCCGACAGTTGGGCTTTCAATTCGCCTTGCTGGCGCGCTTCGTCCTGCAAGAGGCGGCGCAGGTGTTCGCGGCCAGTCTCTTGTTGACGCTGAGTGGCACGCAGGGTTTGCAGTTCGGTTTCCAGGCTTTCGAGGGTGGCCTCGCGTTCTTCGCGTTCGGCGCTCAGGTTGACGATTTCCTGGCCACGGGCCAATACGCCGCTCTCGGCCTCACTGGCGCGACGCACGCGCAGGAAGTGCCGGCCAACCCAGTAACCGTCTCGGCTGATCAGGCTTTCACCGGCGCCCAATTGGCCACGCTGGGACAAGGCTTGCTCCAATGATTCAACCGGTTTGACCTGGCCCAGCCACGGCGCCAGATCGATCGCGGCCTCAACCTTGTCGAGCAAACTGCCCGGCACTCGCGTGCCATCGACGGCGGGGCTGAGCAAACGCAAATCGCCCTGGGCAAAACCGGCCAGGTCGAAACCGCCAAAATCATCCACCAGTACGGCTTGCAGGTCGGCACCCAACACGGTCTCGACCGCCAACTCCCAACCCGCTTCGACTTTTAAGCCTTCGGCCAGGCGCGGGCGCTCGGCCAGGTGCTGGTCACGCAGCCATTCGGCGGTGCCGGTGCCTGGGTCCAACGCTGCCTGCTGCAAGGCTTCAAGCGACGCCAAGCGCCCGTTCAGCCGCTGCAAATCGCCCTGGGCCTGCTGCTGGGCCTGGGTCGCCTGTTGCAGTTGCTGACGCAATTGCTCCAGGCGCTCCACTTGCTGTTCTTCGCTGGCCTCGAGTTCTTCCAGGGTCATTTCGCTTTCGGCCAGTTGTTCGCTCAACGCCATGATCGCCGCGTCTTCCGGGTCGGCGGCGAGCAACGCGCGCTCCTCCTGCATGCGGCGCTGGCGCTCGGCCAGGCGCTCCATGCTGGTTTCCAGTTGCTGGATGCGCGATTGCTGCACCTCAGCCTGGCGGCGCGGCTCGGCGGATTGCAGGTTGAAAGCGTCCCACTGTTCCTGCCAGCCGTGCATGGTGGTTTCGGCTTCTTCCAGGGCGGCCGCGGCCTCTTCGGCGGCGGCGCTGGTGATTTCCTGCTCGGGCGTGAGCATGTCCAGCTCTTCGCCCAACGTCAGCAGCAACGTACGGTCGTGGCCCAGGTGCGACTCGGTTTCCAGCCGCGCGCGTTCGGCTTCTTTCAAATCGTCCTGCAACTGGCGCAGGCGCTGCTGGCCGTGCTGGATGCTTTGCTCGACCCGGGCAATATCGCCACCAACCGAATAGAACCGCCCCTGCACCAGATTGAAGCGCTCGGACAGGTCATGGTGACCATCACGCAGACGCTCGATGCTGGCGTCGGCATTACGCTGCTCGGCCACCAGCGCTTCGAAGCTGATTTCCTGGGTGCCGATGATCGCTTCGCGCTGGCCGACCTGATCATTCAGCGCCTGCCAGCGCAGGGCCGAGAGCTGCGCCTTGAGCTGGCGCTCCTCGCCCTTGTATTCCTGGTACTTCTCGGCCGCCTGGGCCTGGCGGTGCAGGCGTTCCAGTTGACGCTCCAGCTCTTCGCGCAGGTCGGTCAGGCGGGCGAGGTTTTCGTGGGTACGGCGGATACGGTTTTCGGTCTCGCGGCGGCGCTCCTTGTACTTGGAGATGCCGGCCGCTTCTTCGATAAAGTTGCGCAGGTCTTCGGGCTTGGCTTCGATCAGCTTGGAGATCATGCCCTGCTCGATGATCGAATAGCTGCGCGGGCCTAAGCCGGTGCCAAGGAAAATATCGGTGATATCGCGTCGACGGCATTTGGTGCCGTTGAGGAAGTAACTGTTCTGGCTGTCGCGCGTCACTTTGCGGCGAATCGAGATTTCCGCGTAGGCCGCGTATTCGCCGATCAAGGTGCCATCGGAGTTATCGAACACCAGTTCGATGCTGGCCTGGCTCACCGGCTTGCGGCTGGTGGAGCCATTGAAGATGACGTCGGTCATCGACTCGCCACGCAGGTTTTTTGCCGAGCTCTCGCCCATCACCCAACGTACGGCGTCGATGATGTTCGACTTGCCGCAGCCATTGGGCCCGACCACCGCCGCCATGTTACTGGGGAAGTTCACCGTGGTCGGGTCGACGAAGGATTTGAACCCCGCCAGTTTGATGCACTTGAGCCGCACGTTTAGGCGCCCGCCAACGCAGCGATGACCAACGAGCTGCTGCGCTCGCAGTAGGCCGACAGTACCTGGCGGATCTGCGGCAGATCACGGGCGAGCACCGCCGCGAGCAGCTGCTCGAACAGCGCCAGGTACTCACTCATCTCCGCCTTGCGCTGGTCCAGGGCCAGGTAATAGGCACGGTTCATCGCCGGCTGCAGGTTTTCGACGGTTTCCTGCAAGTACGGGTTGTTGGCGAAGGGGTACGCGGCGCGCATCACACTGAAGCTTTCTTCGACGAAGGCACGCACGTCCTCACGTTCGAAACTGGTCATCAGGCGTTGCTGGATCTGCAGGAACGGCGCCATGTCAGCCTGGACCTTCCAGCCCTCAGCCACCGAATTGCCGAGCAGGATGTACAACTCGCCCATCAGCGTGCACAGGCTCTGCACCTTGTGCGCGGTGAGTTCGGTGACGTGGGCGCCACGGCGCGGCAGGATCGCGATCAGGTGGCGGCGCTCGAGGATCAGCAAAGCTTCACGCACGGAACCACGGCTGACATTGAGTGCCAGCGTGACTTTCTGTTCCTGGATCCGCTCCCCAGGCTTGAGATCGCCGCGAATGATACGTTCGGCGAGGTGGTGAGCAATTTGCTCGGCGAGACTGTCCGGCGCCTTGAACGTCATGTTTTCCCTTCAAAATCTTCTATCGGTACAAGCGCGGCAGTGTAGCGCATTGGCTGGCTGATGGCGCTACGCCCACAGGCGCGAATTTGGCATGAAATAAGCAGCGATGAAAAGCCAAAAGCCAGCAAAAACACCGGTTCCAGAAGACTGGACCATAATTAAAAGTGTTGTGATCGCAATTTCTTGACCTTCTGGTCAGAAAATCGTTGACCGAAAAGTCAGACATGACTAGATTCGGCGCAAAGCGGTTAACAACAATAATGAGTCTGCGAGGCCTTCCGTGATCCAGTTTTTACTTAACCAGGAACTCCGTAGCGAGCACGCCCTGGACCCCAACCTGACCGTGCTCAACTATTTGCGCGAGCATTTGGGCAAATCCGGCACCAAGGAAGGCTGCGCCAGCGGCGATTGCGGTGCATGCACCGTGGTGGTCGGCGAATTGCACACCGACACTCAAGGCGCGGAGCAGATCCGCTATCGCAGCCTCAATTCCTGCCTGACGTTTGTGTCGTCATTGCACGGCAAACAGCTGATCAGCGTCGAAGACCTCAAACATCAAGGCCAACTGCACAGCGTGCAACAGGCCATGGTCGAGTGCCACGGCTCGCAATGCGGCTTTTGCACCCCAGGCTTTGTGATGTCGCTGTTTGCCCTGCAAAAGAACAGCGACGCCCCCAATAGCCAGAAAGCCCATGAAGCCCTGGCCGGTAACCTGTGCCGTTGCACCGGTTATCGACCGATCCTCGCCGCCGCCGAACAGGCCTGCTGCAACAAGCCGGCGGATCAGTTCGACAGCCGCCAACCCGAGACCATCGCCCGTCTCAAAGCCATCGCGCCCACGCAAACCGGTGAACTCAACAGCGGCGACAAACGCTGCCTGGTGCCGCTCACCGTTGCCGACCTGGCCGATCTCTACGACGCCTATCCGCAGGCGCGTTTGCTGGCGGGCGGCACTGACCTGGCACTGGAAGTCACGCAGTTCCACCGTGTGCTGCCGGTGATGATCTACGTGGGCAACATTGAAGAGATGAAGCGCATCGAGTCGTTCGACGACCGCCTGGAAATCGGCGCGGCTACACCGCTGTCCGACTGCTACAGCGCGCTGCACCACGAATACCCGGACTTCGGCGATTTGCTGCACCGCTTCGCTTCGCTGCAGATCCGCAACCAGGGCACGCTGGGCGGCAATATCGGCAATGCGTCGCCCATCGGCGATTCGCCACCACTGCTGATCGCGCTCGGCGCGCAGATCGTGCTGTGCAAGGGCAACACCCGTCGCACCCTGGCGCTGGAAGATTACTTTATCGACTACCGTGTCACTGCGCGCCAGGACAGCGAGTTTATCGAGAAGATTATCGTGCCCAAGGGCCACCAGCTGTTCCGCGCCTACAAGGTTTCCAAGCGCCTGGACGATGATATTTCCGCCGTGTGCGCCGCCTTCAACCTGAAGCTCGACAACGGTGTGATCAGCGACGCCCGCGTGGCGTTTGGCGGCATGGCCGCCACGCCCAAACGCGCGAAAAGCTGCGAAACCGTATTGGTCGGCGCCACCTGGAACGCCGCCACGGTGGAGAAAGCCTGCGCCGCCCTCGCCCAGGATTTCACCCCGCTGTCGGACTTCCGCGCCAGCAAGGAATACCGCCTGCTCAGCGCGCAGAATCTGCTGCGCAAATACTTCATCGAACTGCAAACACCGCACATCGAGACTCGGGTGACCGCTTATGTCTAACCATCACGCCGTCGTTAAAACCCAGGCCGAACTCGCCGAGCTGTTTGCCCAGGACCTGACCACCGGGGTCGGCCGCAGCGTCAAGCATGACAGCGCCGCCAAGCATGTCAGCGGTGAAGCGCAGTACATCGATGATCGCCTTGAATTCCCTAACCAGTTGCACCTGTATGCGCGTATGTCCGACCGCGCCCATGCGCGCATCATCAGCATCGACACCGCGCCCTGCTACGCCTTTGACGGCGTGCGTATCGTCATCACCCATGAAGATGTGCCGGGCCTCAAAGACATTGGTCCATTGATGCCCGGCGACCCGTTACTGGCCATCGACACCGTGCAGTTTGTCGGCCAAGTGGTGCTGGCCGTGGCCGCCCGCGACCTGGAAACCGCGCGCAAAGCGGCCATGGCGGCGGTGATCGAATACGAAGACCTGGAGCCGGTGCTGGACGTGGTCGAGGCCTTTCGCAAGAAGCACTTTGTGCTCGACAGCCACACCCACCAACGCGGTGATTCGGCGGGCGCACTGGCCACCGCGAAAAACCGTATCCAGGGCACCCTGCATATCGGCGGCCAGGAACACTTCTACCTGGAAACCCAGATTTCCTCGGTAATGCCCACCGAAGACGGCGGCATGATCGTCTACTGCTCCACGCAAAACCCCACCGAAGTGCAAAAGCTGGTGGCCGAAGTGCTCGACGTGTCGATGAATAAAATCGTCGTGGACATGCGCCGCATGGGCGGGGGTTTTGGCGGCAAGGAAACCCAGGCCGCCAGCCCCGCGTGCCTGTGCGCGGTGGTCGCGCACCTGACCGGCCAGCCGACCAAGATGCGCCTGCCGCGTGTCGAAGACATGCTGATGACCGGCAAGCGCCACCCGTTCTATATCGAATACGACGTGGGCTTTGACGACAACGGCCGCCTGCACGGCATCAATCTGGACCTGGCAGGTAACTGCGGCTGTTCGCCGGACCTGTCCAACTCGATTGTCGACCGCGCAATGTTCCACTCCGACAACTCGTATTACCTGGGCGACGCCACCGTCAACGGCCACCGCTGCAAGACCAACACCGCGTCCAACACAGCGTATCGCGGCTTTGGCGGCCCGCAAGGCATGGTGGCCATCGAAGAGGTCATGGACGCCATTGCGCGTCATCTGGCGCTGGACCCGTTGGCGGTGCGCAAGGCCAATTACTACGGCAAGACCGAGCGCAACGTCACCCACTACTACCAGACCGTCGAGCACAACATGCTCGAAGAAATGACCGCCGAGCTTGAAGCCAGCAGCCAGTACGCCGAGCGTCGCGAGGCGATCCGCCTGTACAACGCCCACAGCCCGATTCTGAAAAAAGGCCTGGCGCTGACGCCGGTGAAATTCGGTATTTCGTTTACCGCCAGTTTCCTCAACCAGGCTGGCGCGTTAATCCACATTTACACCGACGGCAGCATCCACCTGAACCACGGCGGCACCGAGATGGGCCAGGGCTTGAACATCAAGGTCGCGCAGGTGGTGGCTGAAATATTCCAGGTCGAGACCGACCGCGTGCAGATCACCGCCACCAACACCGACAAGGTGCCCAACACCTCGCCGACCGCCGCCTCCAGCGGTGCCGACTTGAACGGCAAGGCCGCGCAGAACGCTGCCGAAACCATCAAGCAGCGCCTGGTGGAATTTGCCGCGCGTAAGTACGACGTGAGTGAAGCGGACGTGGAGTTCCACAACGGCCATGTGCGCGTGCGCGATCAGATCCTGACCTTTGAGGCGTTGATCCAGCAGGCGTATTTCGCTCAGGTTTCGCTGTCGAGCACCGGCTTTTACAAAACCCCAAAAATCTTTTACGACCGCAGCCAGGCACGTGGCCGGCCGTTCTATTACTTCGCGTTCGGCGCGGCCTGCTGCGAAGTGATCGTCGACACCCTGACCGGCGAATACAAGATGTTGCGCACCGACATCCTCCACGATGTGGGCGCCTCGCTGAACCCGGCCATCGACATCGGCCAGGTCGAAGGCGGCTTTATCCAGGGCATGGGCTGGCTGACCATGGAAGAGCTGGTGTGGAACAACAAGGGCAAGCTGATGACCAACGGCCCGGCCAGCTACAAGATCCCGGCCGTGGCGGACATGCCCCTGGATTTGCGTGTGAAGCTGGTGGAAAACCGCAAAAACCCGGAAGACACGGTGTTCCACTCCAAGGCCGTGGGCGAGCCGCCGTTTATGCTCGGGATTGCTTCGTGGTGTGCGATCAAGGATGCCGTGGCGAGCCTGGGTGACTATCGCCATCAGCCGAAGATTGATGCGCCGGCGACGCCGGAGCGGGTGTTGTGGGGCTGTGAGCAGATGCGGCAGTTGAGCACTGCAAAAGCCGTTGAGACTGAACTGGCTTGATCGTTCCCACGCTCTGCGTGGGAATGCCGCCTTGGACGCTGTGCGTCCGCTGTTGTGACGCAGAGCGTCACGGTATGCATTCCCACGCGGAGCGTGGGAACGATCTGACTGGAGGTGACTATGAACAACTGGATCAGCGCCCTCGCCGACCTGCAGAACCAGGGTGAACCCTGCGTGCTGGTGACCATCATCGAAGAGCTCGGCTCCACGCCGCGCAATGCCGGCTCAAAAATGGTCATCAGCGCCGCGCACACCTTCGACACCATCGGCGGCGGGCACCTGGAATACAAGGCGATGCAGATCGCCCGTGACATGCTGGTGCGTGGCCAGCAGAACACCCATCTGGAGCGCTTCAGCCTCGGCGCCAGCCTGGGCCAGTGCTGCGGCGGCGTGACGGTGTTGCTGTTCGAACCCATGGGCCAGGTGCAGGCGCAGATCGCGGTATTTGGCGCCGGCCATGTCGGCCGCGCGCTGGTGCCGTTGTTGGCAAGCCTGCCGTGTCGGGTGCGCTGGATTGATTCGCGTGATCAGGAGTTTCCAGAACACATCCCTCAGGGCGTGCGTAAAATCATCAGCGAAGAGCCGGTCGACGAAATTGCCGACCTGCCGGTGGGCAGTTACTGCATCGTGATGACCCACAACCACGCGCTGGACCTGGAACTGACCGCCGCGCTGCTCAAGCGCAATGACTTTGCCTATTTCGGCCTGATCGGTTCAAAGACCAAGCGGGTCAAGTTCGAACACCGCCTGCGTGATCGCGGCTTCGACACCGCGCAACTGCAACGCATGCGCTGCCCCATGGGCCTCACCGAGGTAAAGGGCAAACTGCCGGTGGAGATCGCCATCTCCATCGCCGGCGAAATCATCGCCACCTATAACGCGAATTTCGGCCAGCACAGTGCGAGCGCCGAACCTATTGCCAAACTGCTGCCGGCCTCGCGTCGCAGCCAAGCTATCTAACACATTGAGATCACCATGCCTTTGACTCGCAAAGCCTACCGCGCCGCCATTTTGCACAGCATCGCCGACCCCGCCGAAGTGGGGATCGAAGCCTCTTATGAGTATTTCGAAGACGGCCTGCTGGTGATCGATAACGGCCAGATCAGCGCCCTGGGCCACGCCAGCGATTTGCTGCCAACCCTGCCCGCCGACATCGACGTGACCCATTATCAGGATGCGCTGATCACGCCCGGGCTGATCGACACCCATATCCACCTGCCGCAAACCGGCATGGTCGGTGCCTATGGCGAGCAGTTGCTGGATTGGCTCAACACCTACACCTTCCCGTGTGAAAGCCAGTTCGCCGACAAGGCCCACGCCGAGGAAGTCGCGGGTATCTTTATCAAGGAACTGCTGCGCAATGGCACCACCACGGCGTTGGTGTTCGGCAGTGTGCACCCGCAGTCGGTGAACGCGTTCTTTGAAGCCGCCGAGAAACTCGACCTGCGCATGATCGCCGGCAAGGTGATGATGGACCGCAACGCGCCGGACTACCTCACCGACACTGCCGAATCCGGCTATCAGGAAAGCAAGGCGCTGATCGAACGCTGGCACGGCAAGGGCCGCTTGCACTATGCCGTCACGCCACGTTTTGCGCCGACCAGCACCCCGGAGCAACTGGCGCTGGCCGGGCAACTGCTGGGCGAATACCCGGACCTGTACATGCAGACGCACATCAGCGAGAACAAGCAGGAAGTCGAGTGGGTAAAAGCGCTGTTCCCGGAGCGCAATGGCTATCTGGATGTGTACGACCACTACAAACTACTGGGCGAGCGCTCGGTGTTTGCCCACGGCGTACACCTGTGTGATGACGAGTGCGCACGGCTGGCGGAGACGGGTTCAGCCGTGGCGTTCTGCCCGACCTCGAACCTATTCCTCGGCAGTGGCTTGTTCAACTTGCCGATGGCCGAGAAGCACAAGCTGAATGTCGGCCTGGGCACTGACGTGGGCGGTGGCACCAGCTTCTCGCTGCTGCAAACCCTGAACGAAGCCTACAAGGTCATGCAATTGCAGGGCGCGCGTTTGAGCCCGTTCAAGTCGCTGTACCTGGCCACCTTGGGCGGTGCGCGGGCACTGCGTCTGGAAGACAAGATCGGCACATTGCAGCCGGGCACGGATGCGGACTTTTTGGTGCTGGACTACAACGCTACGCCACTGCTCAGCTATCGCTTGAAGCAGGCCAATAACATTGCCGAGACGTTGTTTGTGTTGATGACGTTGGGGGATGACCGGACGGTGTTGCAGACGTATGCAGCGGGTCAGTTGGTGCACCAGCGCTAATTTCAGCAACACCACAAAACAAATGTGGGAGCTGGGCTTGTGTGGGAGCTGGCTTGCCTGCGATAGCATCACCGCGGTGTACCTGATACACCTCGGTGCCCGCATCGCAGGCAAGCCAGCTCCCACACAAGCCAGTTCCCACATTTTTAGTCCCAGGCGAACCTGGAACATCACAGTTTGACTGAAGAACGCCCTGGCTTCTTGGTCTGCAACAAATGCGAGAACACCGCGTGCAAATCATCCGACGCGCTTTCCTCGTCGAGGTTGAGCTTGCTGTCGATGTGATCCATGTGGTGCATCATCAAATTCACTGCCAGCGTCGCGTCGCGTGCTTCGATCGCATCGATCAGTTGGGTGTGCTCATCGTAGGAACAGTGCGAGCGGTTGCCGCTTTCGTACTGGGCGATGATCAACGAGGTCTGCGACACCAGGCTGCGCTGGAAGCTGATCAGCGGTGCATTCTTCGCCGCTTCGGCGAGCTTCAAGTGGAATTCGCCGGAGAGGCGGATACCGGCACCGCGATCACCCCGTGAGAAGCTGTCGCGCTCGTCGTTGACCCTCCGGCGCCACTCGGCCAGGTGCTCAGCCGGGGCGTGT